>NZ_JPJC01000089.1:0-8993 GCF_000733135.1 Sphingomonas sp. FUKUSWIS1 | reverse complement strand
CATGTTGCCGAGCCCGATGAATCCGATCCGTGCCATGTTCTCTCTCCTAAATCTGCCGCGGCGACTGTGCCGCTCGCGATCCAACAGCGTCATCCGCGACTAGGTCCCGCACGCCCCCAACCCCGTCATCCTGACGAAAGTCAGGATCCAGAGCCAGGAACGACACCGCCAGTAACCCTGGATCCTGACTTTCGTCAGGATGACGGGCAGCGACGATGACGGGTGGCCGCGCTACTTGCCCGTCCAAGCCCCCGCGCGCTTCTCGACGAACGCTGCCATGCCTTCGCTCTGATCCGCGGTGCCGAACAGGCCGTGGAACAGACGCCGCTCGAACTGGACGCCCATCGCGAGCCCCGTCTCGAACGCCGCGTTGACCATTTCCTTGTTCGCCAGCACCGCCAGTGGCGCCATTGCGGCGATGGCGGCTGCGGTCTTTACCGCCTCCTCGACCAGCTCGTCGGCAGGCACGATCCGCGACACCAGCCCGGCGCGCTCGGCCTCGACCGCATCCATCATCCGCCCGGTCAGCACCATCTCCATCGCCTTGGCCTTGCCGACCGCATGCGTGAGGCGCTGCGACCCGCCCATGCCGGGGGAGACGGCGAGCTTGATCTCGGGCTGGCCGAACTTGGCGGTGTCGGCGGCGAGGATGAAGTCGCACATCATCGCGACCTCGCAGCCGCCGCCCAGCGCATAGCCCGCGACCGCGGCGATGATCGGCTTGCGCGTCCGCGTCACCTGCTCCCAGCCGGCGAAGAAGTTGCTCGCATACATGTCGGCAAAGCCCTGGCTCTGCATCTCCTTGATGTCCGCGCCCGCCGCGAACGCCTTGGCCGAACCGGTCAGCACCGCACAGCCCTGCGACGGATCCGCATCGAACGCGGCGAACGCGGCGATCAGGTCGGCGAGCACCTGCGAGTTGAGCGCGTTGAGCGCCTGCGGCCGGTTTAGCGTGACGAGCGTCACCGCACCGCGCTGCTCGACGAGGATCGTTTCGTAATCGGCCATCTCAGTCTCCAATAAGCATCGTCATCCTGGACTTGATCCAGGATCCAGAGCCACGAGCGTTATCGTACCTGGCTCTGGATCCCGACTTTCGTCCCGATGACGGATTAGCCCGGCGTCCACGCCTCGGCCTCGGGCAACGGCGCGAAGATCTGGTCGATCACGTGATCGCTCACCGCCTCGGGCGTCGCCGGATCCCAGCGCGGCGCATTGTCCTTGTCGACGATCACCGCGCGCACGCCCTCGATGAAGTCATGCCGCTGCACGACATGCGCGCCGACCGCATATTCCTGTTTCATCTCGTCCGCGAAACTCGCCATCGCCGCGCCTTCGCGGAGCAGCCGGAGCGACACCTTCATCGTCTGCGGCGACTTGGTCTTGAGCGTCGCAAGCGTCTTCGCGGCCCACTCACCACCATCGGCGTCGAGCGCGGCATAGATCTCCTCGAGCACATCGGACGCGAACAACCGGTCGATATCGTCCTTGCGCGCAAGTATCGCCGCTTCGGGTGCCTCGGTCGACAGCGCGTTCAGAACGCCAGCAATATCCTGCGGCGTCTCCGCGATCCGCGCCTTGGCGGTGTCGAGCGTGTCGCCCGGCAGATAATGCGTCGCCAACCCCAGCGCGACACACTCCGCGCCATCGAGCCGGTGCCCGGTCAGCGCGAGATACTGCCCGATCCGCCCGGGCAGCCGCGACAGATACCAGCCGCCGCCCACATCGGGGAACAGCCCGATCCCCGTCTCGGGCATCGCGAACTTCGTATTCTCGGTCGCCACCCGGTACGCGCACGGCAAAGCGAGCCCGACGCCGCCGCCCATCGTGATCCCGTCCATGAACACGACGATCGGCTTGGCATAGACGAACAGCCGGTGGTTCATCCGATACTCGGCATGGAAGAACGCGCGCGCCGCGACGCCGTCGCCGGCGCCCGACGCGGCCAGCATCCGGATATCGCCCCCGGCGCAGAACCCACGACCCTCGGCGTGATCCACTACGATCGCCTCAACCGACGCATCCCCGCGCCACGCCTCAAGCGCCTCCAGCACGCCTTCGCACATCGCAAGGTTCAGCGCGTGCAACGCCTTGGGCCGATTCAGCCGAAGCCGGCCGACAGGCCCTTCGACGGTCGTGATCAGGTCATTCATAAATCACCTCCCCGGCGAAGGCCGGGGTCCAGTTGGAAAGGTCGATGTAACAGAGGATGTCACCAAGCCGATTCGCGTCCCCCACCTGGACCCCGGCCTCCGCCGGGGTGGATGCTGTTCGGCAGTCGGTGACCATATCCATCATTGCCGGGTCAGCTCGCGGCCGACGATCATGCGCATGACCTGGTTGGTACCCTCGAGGATCGAATGCACACGCAGGTCGCGCCAGAAGCGTTCGATCGGGTAATCCTGCAGATACCCGTAGCCGCCGTGCAGCTGCAACGCGCGGTCGACCACCGACGAGCCGGTGTCCGTCGCCAGCCGCTTCGCCATCGCCGCGAACTTGGTCTTGTCGGGCGCGTTCGCCGTGACCTTGGCCGCCGCGATATAGAGCAGCGCGCGCGCCGCCTCCAATTCGGTCGCCATGTCGGCCAGCATGAACTGCGTGTTCTGGAAGTCCGCGATGGGCTTGCCGAACTGCTTGCGGTCGCGCGTATAGGCGATCGCCTCGTCGAGACACCGCTGCGCCCCGCCAAGCGAGCAGGCGCCGATGTTAAGCCGCCCGCCGTCGAGCCCCATCATCGCGATCCGAAACCCCTCGCCCTCGCCGCCGACCATGTTGGCCGCCGGCACGCGGACGCCGTCGAAGATCACCTGCCGAGTCGGCTGCGAATGCCAGCCGAGCTTCTTCTCGTTCGCACCGAACGACACGCCGGGCATGTCCTTCTCGATCACGAGGCAGGAAATACCCTTGGGCCCGTCCTCCCCGGTGCGGACCATGGTGACGTACACCTCATTCTCGCCCGCGCCCGAGATGAACTGCTTCGATCCTGTCACGATCCAGTCGTCGCCGTCGCGCACCGCGCGCGTCTTGAGCGCGGCGGCGTCGGAGCCCGAGCCCGGCTCGGTCAGGCAATAGCTCGCCAGCCGGTCCATCGTCACCAGATCGGGGAGATACTTGTCCTTCACCGCGGCCGAGCCGAACCGGTCGATCATCCACGCCGCCATGTTGTGGATGCTGATGAACGCGCTGGTCGACGGACACCCATACGACATCGCCTCCATGATCAACGCGGCTTCGAGACGCCCGAGCGCGATGCCGCCGCTCTCCTCGCTGACATAGATCGCCGCGAAACCGAGCTCGGCCGCCGCCTTGATCGTGTCGCGCGGGAAGATGTGCTTCTCGTCCCACTCGGCCGCATGCGGCGTGATCCGGTCGGCGGTAAAGCGGCGCGCGAGCTCCTGGATCTCGCGCTGGTCGTCGGTGAGGTCGAACTGGTTGGTCATCGGGCTTTCCTGTGTCGTCATACTGGGCTTGACCCAGTATCCAGAGCGGCGAATGCTGGCGCCTGTGGCTCTGGATCCTGACTTTCGTCACGATGACGGGGTGGGGGAAGGATATGGCTAGGCAACCCGCGGTCTATATCATGGCGAGCGGGCGCAACGGAACGCTCTACATCGGCGTCACGTCCGACCTGATGGCGCGGATCGTTCAGCACCGCGACGGCATGTTCGACGGGTTCTCAAAGCGATACGGCGTGAACCGGCTTGTCTGGTTTGCGATGGCAGACACGATGGACGCGGCGATCACGCGCGAGAAACAGCTCAAGGTCTGGAAACGGTCGTGGAAGACCACGCTGATCGAGACGGACAACCCGACCTGGCGCGATCTGGCCGAAGACTGGGGCTTCGACCCCCTCCCCACCCCGTCATCCTGACGAAAGTCAGGATCCAGAGCCACGGGCGTTGCGCTCGATGGCTCTGGATCCTGGATCAAGTCCAGGATGACGGAAGAAGGAAAGATCAATCCGATTACCCCATCGTCGGAATGACGAACGCGTTGGCGGCATCACCCACCCCGCCATCGGGCCAGCGTTGCGTGATCGTCTTGACCTTGGTCCAGAACTTCACGCCCTCCATGCCGTGCTGGTTGGTGTCGCCGAACGCGCTGCGCTTCCAGCCGCCGAACGTGTGATACGCGACCGGCACCGGGATCGGCACGTTGATTCCCACCATCCCGACATTCACCCGCGCCGCGAACTCGCGCGCGGCGTGGCCGTTGCGTGTGAAGATCGCGACGCCGTTGCCGTACTGATGCTCGCTCGGCAACCGCACCGCTTCCTCGAAATCCCTGGCGCGGACGATCTGCAACACCGGCCCGAAGATCTCCTCCTTATACGCCGACATCTCCGTGGTGACGTGATCGAACAGCGACGGCCCGATGAAGAACCCCTTCTCATGCCCCTGCAGCTCGAACCCGCGCCCGTCGACGACCAGTTCCGCACCCTCGTCGACACCCGTCTGGATCCAGTTCTCGATGCGGCTGCGATGCGCCGCGTTCACCACCGGGCCGTAATGCGCGTCATTGTCGGTCGAAACACCCACGCGCAGCGCGGCGATCGCCGGGATCAGCTTCTCACGCAAAGCAATCGCCGTCTTCTCGCCGACCGGCACCACCACCGGCAATGCCATGCACCGCTCGCCAGCGCTCCCGAACGCTGCGCCCGACAGGTCGGCGACGACCTGGTCTAGGTCCGCGTCGGGCATGACGATGCCATGGTTCTTCGCTCCGCCCATCGCCTGGACGCGCTTGCCCGCCTCGACGCCGCGGCGGTACACGTAATGCGCGATGTCGGACGAGCCGACGAAGCTGACCGCCGAGATCGCCGGATGATCGAGGATCGCATCGACCATTTCCTTGTCGCCGTGCACCACCTGGAAGATGCCCTCGGGCAGCCCCGCCTCGAGGAACAGCTCGCCCAGCCGCACCGGCACTGACGGATCGCGCTCGCTCGGCTTCAGGATGAACGCGTTGCCCGTCGCGATCGCGACCCCGCTCATCCACAGCGGGATCATCGCCGGGAAGTTGAACGGCGTGATCCCGGCACCGATGCCGAGCGGCTGGCGCATCGAATAGACGTCGATCCCCGTCCCCGCGCCCTGCGTATACTCGCCCTTGAGAATGTGCGGGATGCCGCAGCAGAACTCGATCACCTCCAGCCCGCGCTGGATATCGCCCTTCGAGTCCGCGATCACCTTGCCGTGCTCGGACGACAGCAGCCGCGCGAGCTCATCCATGTTCGCCTCGACCAGCCGCTTGAACTCGAACATCACGCGCGCGCGGCGCTGCGGGTTGGTCGCTGCCCAGCCCGGCTGCGCCTTCTGCGCGGCGGCGACTGCCCGGTCGAGGTCGGCCTGCGTGCCCAGCGTCACGCGCGCCTGGATCTCGCCGCTATTGGGATCGAACACGTCGCCGCTGCGGCCGCCGCCGGAGGACGGTCCACCCGCGGTGCCGCCTGCGATCAGATGCTCGATGGTGCGAACGGTCATGGCGCCTCTCCTTGTTTTGCGGCCTCTACACCACCGCATCCCGCACGACACAAGCGATAGACTTGCAGGCGCGAGCTGCATATTTGCAGCCGGCATGGACTGGAGCGACCTGCCGATCTTCCTTGAAGTCGCCCGCGCGCAGCAGCTTGGCCGTGCCGCGGCGAGCCTTGGCGTCGATGCGACGACGGTTGGCCGCCGCCTCCGCCGGCTCGAGACCGCGGTTGGCCAGCGGCTGTTCGAACAGGGTCCCGACGGCCAGATCCTGACCAGCGCGGGCGAGGACCTGCTCGCGCGCGCGACCGCGATGGCGGCGATCGCGTCGGACATCCGTACCCCGCCTGCGGGCCGGACCGAGGTCGACGGCACGATCCGCGTCAGCGTCGCCGAAGGGTTCGGCACCTGGTTCGTCAGCCGACATCTCGGCACGCTCGCACAGGCGCATCCCAAGCTCGCGGTCGATCTCGTCGCGACCAGCGGCTTCCTCAACCCGACCCGGCGCGAGACCGACGTCGCGGTCCTGCTCGCCCGCCCGCGCCGCGGTCCGCTGCGGACGCGCAAGCTCACCGACTATACGCTGCGGCTCTACGCATCGGCGGAGCATCTCGCGGCGCACGGTCCGGTCCACGGCATCGCCGACCTGCGCGACCGGCGGATGATCGGCTATGTCCCCGATATCGTCTATGCGCCCGAGCTGCGCTATCTCGACGAGATCCCGGGCGTCCGCGACCCCGTGCTGCGTTCGTCGAGCATCAACGCGCAGGCGCACATGATTGCGGCCGGCGCAGGCATCGGCGTGCTCCCCTGCTTCATCGGCGAGGCCTATCCCGGGCTTGTCGCGATCCTCCCCGACATCCGCATCAGCCGCGCCTTCTGGCTGGTGACGCACCAGGACACCGGCCGTTTCGACGCGATCCGCGCTTTTACCGACTGGCTCGTTGCACTCGTCGGCCGTGAGCGCGCGGTGCTGGTCGCCGACTAGGGCTGACGCGGCTCGCGCGAAAGGATCGCCTCGATCCGCGCGAGCGCCAACTTGATCTCCTCCTGCTCGGCATGCGTGAAGGCGTCGCTGTCGACGATCATCTTGGCCGCCATCTTCGCGGTCAGCAGCGGTACGAGGAACAGCGGTACCGCATGCATCAGCGCGACCGCGACGATCTTGCCCCCCATCGTCACCGGAAACACGTCGCCATAGCCGATCGTCATCGCGGTCACGAACGACCACCAGATGCCGACATCGACCGGCTTGCCCTCGAACGTCGCAAACAGCGCCGCGCAGATCAGGATGGTCGAGACATAGCCGACGATCAGGATCGGCAAGGCCTGGATGAACGGCCGCCACGATCCCTTTGCCCTGCGCGCCATGATACCCCCCGGTTGTTTCGGCGCATCATCCAGCAAGCGGCCGACATTTCAAGCGGTACGCACGCGGCTGATCGATCACGAACCCGATTGCCCCCGCGCGACAATTGCGCCTAGCTTGGCCGCATCCTCTTCCGGAGCGTTTCATGACCCTCAAGCTCGTCCTTCTTGCCTCGATCGCGCTCGCCACCGTTTCGTCGGCGCAGGTGCCCCAGACTGTTTCTGACAAGACTGCCCCCGCCGGCGGCGATGTCCCCGCCAAGTTCGTCCCCGCCACCGCCAACCGCGACTACGTCAAGCGCGAGGTGATGGTCCCGATGCGCGACGGGACGAAGCTCTACACCGTCATCGTCTATCCCAAGGGGCTGGCCAACGCGCCGATCGTGCTGACGCGCACGCCGTATGACGCGAAGTCGCGCGCGACGCGGATGGACAGCCCAAGCATCCTCTCGACGCTGCCGCTTGCCGACGAGATGTTCGTCAAGGGCGGGTATATTCGCGTCTATCAGGACGTCCGCGGCAAATATGGCTCGGAGGGCGAGTATGTCGTCACGCGCCCGGTGATCGGCCCGCTCAACCCGACCAAGGTCGATCACGTCACCGACGCCTATGACACGATCGACTGGCTGGTGAACAAGGCGAACCTGCCCGAATCGAACGGCCGCGTCGGCATGATCGGGTCGTCCTATGAGGGCTTCACCGTCGTCATGGCGTTGCTCAACCCGCACCCCGCGCTCAAGGCCGCGGTGCCAGAAAGCCCGATGATCGACGGCTGGATGGGCGACGACTGGTTCCATTACGGCGCGTTCCGCCTCGCCAACATCGCCTGGCTCGGCGGCCAGACCGGCTACAAGGGCGCGGGCAAGGCGCCGCCGACCGGCGGCTATGACGATTACGAGAATTTCCGTCGCATCGGCTCGGCGGGCGACTGGGCCAAGGCGTCGGGATACGACCAGCTTCCCTATTGGCAGCGCATGGTCGCACATCCCGCCTATGACGGATTCTGGCAGGGCCAGGCGCTCGACAAGTTGCTCGCCGCCAACCCTTCGAACGTGCCGACGCTCTGGGAACAGGGGCTGTGGGATCAGGAGGACATGTACGGCGCGATCACCGCGTGGGAGGCGCTGAAGGCGAAGGGCAAGATGGGCAACAACCATCTCGTCATGGGTCCGTGGCGGCACAGCCAGGTCAATCGCGACGGCCGCAGCCTCGGCCCGTTCCAGTGGGACGGCGACACCGCGCAGCAGTTCCGCGAACAGATGGTGCTGCCGATGTTCGACCAGTATCTGAAGGACGGCCCCGCGGTCACGCTGCCCGCCGCCGCGATCTACAACACCGGCGAGAATCACTGGGACAGGCTGTCGACCTGGCCACTCGCCTGCGAGAGCGGCTGTGCCGCGCCTCTCAAGCCGATCTACCTCGGTGCCGAGGGCGGGCTGGGCTTCACCAAGGCCGCGAGCGGCGGCGACAGCTATGTCTCCGACCCCGCCAAGCCCGTCCCGCATCTGCCGCGCCCGGTCAATTTCGGCGACGGCCGCTGGGGCGACTGGCTGGTCAGCGACCAGCGCGGGGTGGATGGCCGCACCGACGTGATGACCTATACGACCGACGTACTGACGACCCCGGTCCGCGTGTCGGGCGCGCCGATCGCGGACATCTATGCCAAGACGACGGGGACCGATGCCGACTTCGTCGTCAAGGTGATCGACGTCTATCCCGACGAGGTCGCGAGCGATCCGAAGATGGGCGGCTATGAACTGCCGATCAGCCTCGACATCTTCCGCGGCCGCTACCGCGACAGCTTCGCCAAGCCGAGTGCGATTCCTGTCGGCAAGACGCAGCGCTACAAGTTCCGCCTGCCGACGGTGAACCACGTGTTCCAGCCGGGGCACCGGATCATGGTGCAGGTCCAGTCGAGCCTGTTCCCGCTCTACGACCGCAACCCGCAGACCTTCGTCCCCAACATCTTCCTTGCGAAGAAGGCGGACTACAAGAAGGCGACGGTAACGATCGAACGCGGCGGCGCGACGGCGAGCGCGGTGTGGCTGCCGGTGGTCGCGGTCGACCAGTCGGCCGTGCTGGCGAAGTAAGCCCCCCGCCCCACCACCGTCATTCCCGCGGAGGCGGGAACCCAGACTGGCTGGCCTCACG
>NZ_JPJC01000088.1:0-7124 GCF_000733135.1 Sphingomonas sp. FUKUSWIS1 | reverse complement strand
CCGCGCTGCCGAGGCCCGTAGCGGACGGCGCGACGTCGGTGGCGGTGTCGCGCAGCCGCCCCCAGCCGCCCGGCACGTGGAGCTGCCCCGCGGGCCAGGTCACGCCGAACCCGGTCGGCCATTCGACCTTCAGACCCGGCGGGACGAGCGGCGACCAGTCGATCTTGCGCAAAGTCGGCACCATCAGCCCGATCAGCACACCGTAGAACACCAGGCGGAGCTGTAGCGCGAGACCCGGACCGCTCCGACGACGAGCGCCACCCGTCCCGCGATTGCCGCTCAGCAACCGCATAAAATCAAACACATACTCCATCGCCTTTCGCGCCTACGCGGCCACGAGTCGATGTCACTCGCCCGTCGACTCACATGCGGCGAAGCGAGTCGGAAATGCGCCAGAACGCATCGGGAACATCAGGAGGACGTCATGGCACCGCCCGACGCCTCTCCACGCGGCCCGGCCGATCCGCGCCGGACACAAAAAAGGGCGGGGTGCGATCGCTCGCACCCCGCCCGATTTCACGTACCTAAGCCAAGGCTCAGAAGTGCGTGACGATACCCAGCATCGGGCGGAAGCTCTGCGCGTCGCCGAAGGTGTTGACCTCGGCGCGGATGCGGAAGCCCGCGTTGCCGGTGATGCCCTTCAGGCCGATGCTCTGCGGACCGACTTCGGCGCCGATGCCGTAGGTGATCGCGCTATAGTCGCGGTTCGTGTTGGGAACCGTGTTCGACAGGCCCGAGAAATGGTCGAAGTTGACCCACTGGTAGCCGACCTTGCCGTAGATCAGGCCGCTGTCGCCAGCGCGGAAACCGAAACGGCCTGCTGCGCCATACTGCCAGTCGATGTTGCCATCGATGCCCTTGATCACGTTACCTTCTGCGCCGACGAAGACCGGGCCCAGCGGAACGTTGACGCCCAGGACGCCCTGAACGAGCGAACCCGAGGGCTTGTAGCCGCGACGCAGCGTGCCGTTGGCGTTCAGCGCCTGCGGGATGCCGTGGCCGGCTTCGTTGTCGAACTGCTCCCAACCGCCCATGACGCCGAAATACGGCTCGATCCCGAAGGCCTTCGAGCCGTCCGGTGCAGCGGCTTCGCCGGGCGCTGCGCTGTTGTCGGTGGGGGCAGGAGCCGACATGTCCTGCGCGAACGCCGGAGCGGCGAGGGCGGCTGCTGCGATGGCGACTGCGATGGAAAGCTTACGCATATTCGAATGACCTTCTTGTTTCGTTCTGGGTCCCGCCGCCCCGGACAACCCGTGGCGCGTGACACTCAGGCCCTCCAAACAGGTCGATGACGAAAATGTTGCACCGCCGTTCGTCGATTTCGGGAACAATCGCCGGCTGTGGCAAGATGGCAACGGTTTCTGACGGTCCGATGAACGAACAGGGGCGAAACCGCGGCCATCATGGCGGCTTCGTGGCTTTTCCCGGGCGTCGGCAAGACGCTACGGATACCCGGGTTTCAGCGGCTTAACGGCGTCTGGGCGCGCTGGTGACGGGCGCGCGCGGCGGCGGGATCACCGGGTCGACCGACGTGGATTCGATCCGCCAGAGATGCGCCTCGGCGCTCGCGGTCTCGATCCCGTCATTGACGCGGTGCAGCAGAACCATCCCGTCATCGGCAAAGCGCGTACCGTCGCGGAGCGTCCCCGACACCCGCACGGGAACCGAGATGTGCAACTGGCCCGCCCCGGCATCGACGCTGCCCGGCGCGGCGATGCTCGCGTCATAACGGGCATAGCGCGCGAAGCGGTTCGCAAACCCCGCCCGGTCGAGCGTCGAGGATTCGCCATCGCGACACCAGAGCGCGCGCGCCCCGACAAAGTCATGCGCCGCGATCCGCTGGTAATAGCGCCGGACCACCGCCGCCGCCGCCTCGGGCAGGGTCTCGGGCGCCGCCGCCGCGATCTTGGTGGTGCCGACGGGATGCCGGCCGGGGCGGCTGTCCGCCGCATAGCGCGCGATGTTCTGTTGCGCGCGCGCCGCCGCCGCGGTCACGTCGAGCTGCTGCTGCTTTGGGTCCGAGCAGCCGCCCAGGCCGCATCCCAGAAGGATCGGCATCACGCCGCCGGTTGCGATCACGATACGCACGCGCGCCTCCTACATCGAAGCGGAGACGCGCGTGTGGGAATCGCTGCCGCACGCGCGTCGGGGGATCGCAGGGATCAGGGCTTCAGCGCGACGTCGTCGGCATCGTCCAGCTCGTCATCGTCGATGCTGCCATCGTCGAGCTCGTCCTGGACATCGTCCTCGTCCATATCGTCCTCGTCCATCGTCACGGTCGAATCGGTCTGGCCGACCGCTTCCGAATCCATGTCGATGTCGTCGATCGGCTCGTCCTCGTCGTCGTCCGTGCCCAGATCGGGGCTCAGATCGGTGACGATCGCGCCGTCGACCGGGCCGCTGCGCGTCGCCTCGAGGATCTCGGCGCGCTGGCTCTCGTCATAGCCGTCCTCGTCATACCCGTCGTCGCCCGTGCCCATGCCGGGAACCTGATGTCCGCCCATGCTATCGCTCCTGCTCAGGCCGCGTCGTGCGGTCTCGCGTCAAGGAACGGCGGGCACGCGTGCCCGGTTCCGTCACTCCGCCGGTTTGACGACGATCGCAGGCCGGAACAGGCGGCCCCGTTCCGTCAGCGCGACGACTGCCAGCGCCGCGAGCCCCGCGAGCAGGAAGCCGAGCACCAGCGGCACCGTCGTCCGGTCGAACGCCTGGCCGATCACCGCGCCGATCACCGCGCCCGCGGTGACGCTGACGAACCCCTGCACGCTCGACGCGGTGCCAGCGATCCGCCCCATATTCTCCATCGCCATCGCCGAGAAATTCGACGTCGCCAGCCCGAAACAGCCAAGCGTCAGCGCCTGGAACACCGCAAAGCTGGTGAGCGATTCCCAGTTCGCCTCGATCGCGCCCAGATGCACCAGCGACACCAGGATCAGCCCCGACAGCGCGCAGTGGCTGATCAGCCGCGTGCCGAGCTTCATCACGATCCGCGAATTCATCAGATTGGCCGCCGCCATCGTCACCGAGGTGACCGCGAAGATCAGCGCGAGCAGGTCGGGCTTGGCGAACACGTCCGCCATGATCTGCTGGATCGAGTTGAGATAACCGTACAGCGACCCCATCAGCGCGGTCGCCGCCAGCGTATAGCCGAGCGACAGCCGGTCGCTGAGCGTCTGCCGCCAGTCCGACAGGATCCGCGCCGGCGTGATCGGCAGGACGTTCTCGGGCGCCAGCGTCTCGGGCATCCGGACCCAGAACCAGGCGAGCACGACCAGCGTCAGGCCTGCGATCACCCAGAAGATCGCGCGCCAGTCGCCGAACTGCAGCACGCTCCAGCCGAAGGTCGGCGCCAGGATCGGCACGATCATGAACACCATGAACGCGATCGACATCACCCGTGCCATCGCCCGCCCGTGATAACAGTCGCGCACCAGCGCGATCGTCGCGACCCGCGCCGCGGCGATCACCGCCCCGCCTGCGACCCGCGCGATCAGCAGCAATGTGAAGCTTCCCGCCAGCGCGCAGGCGACATTGGCGAGCGCGTACAGCCCCAGCGACCAGAGCAGCACGGTGCGGCGTCCGAACCGGTCGGCGAGCGGCCCGTGGACGAGCTGCGCGACGCCGAAGCCGATGACGAACGCGGTCACGATATATTGCCGGCTGTTCTCGCTCGCGATCCCCAGCGACTCGCCGATCGCGGGCAGCGCGGGCAGCATCGAATCGATCCCCAGCGCGGTCAGCGACATGAGGGCTGCGACCAGCGCCACGAACTCGACAAAGCCGATCGGCGCGCCGCGCATCGCGGGCGCGTCGGATACTGGGGTTTCTGCGGTCATGATGCGGCGCCCTACCGCGTTATCGCTACCTACGAAACCCGCTATCCACCGCGCCACAGCCACCAGGCGAAATCCCGCCAGGCGATTGGCACCGCGCGCCCGCGTCGCTATATCGGCGCTCCCCTATCCGGACATCCTTCCATGCTCGACAGCCCCGCCGCCCAGGTTCCCACACTCAGCCTCGACGATCAGGCGCACGACCCCGATGGCTTTGCCGCCGCGCTCGGCAACTCGTTCGAACGCTTCGGTTTTGCGATCGTCGCCGATCACGGCATCCCGACCGACCTGATCGATCAGGCCTGGGCCGAGACCAAGGCACTGTTCGAGCTGCCCGAGGACGAGAAGCGCGGCTATTTCGCCCCCGGCGGCGGCGGCGCGCGCGGCTACACCCCGTTCAAGACCGAGATCGCCAAGGACGCGAAAGTCGTCGACCTCAAGGAATTCTGGCATGTCGGCCGCGAGCTCCCCGCCGGCCACCGCTACGCGGCGCAGATGTCGCCCAACGTCTGGCCGACCCGGCCCGAGGGCTTCAAGCCGGTCTTCCTCGACCTGTTCAAGGCGTTCGACACCGCGGGCGACAAATTGCTCTCCGCGATCGCGCGTCACCTGAAGCTCGCGCCCGACTGGTTCGACCCCGCGGTCAAGGACGGCAACAGCGTCCTGCGCCTGCTCCACTACCCGCCGATCCCCGCCGATGCCGAGGGCGTCCGCGCCGGCGCGCATGAGGACATCAACCTCATCACCCTGCTGCTCGGTGCGGAAGAGGCGGGCCTCGAACTGCTCGACCGCGCGAACGGCCGCTGGCTGTCGATCAAGCCGCCCGAGGGCGCGATGGTCGTCAATGTCGGCGACATGCTCCAGCGGCTGACCAACCACGTCCTGCCCTCGACCACGCACCGCGTCGTCAACCCGCCGCCTGAGCGCCGCGGCCATTCGCGCTATTCGATGCCGTTCTTCCTGCATCCCGCGCCGGATTTCCTGATTCAGACGCTGCCGGCGACGATCACCGCGGAAAACCCCAACCGCTACCCCACCCCGATCACCGCGCACGACTATCTCTACGAACGCCTGGTAGAGATCGGCCTGATCAAGAAGTAACCGGCGCTCCTGTCCCCGCAAAGGCGGGGACAGACTGGGCTCCCGCCTTCGCGGGAGAACACGGAGAGCAAGTGTCCCCCAAAGCCTGTTTCCCCGCGAAGGCGGGGACCCAGTCTGCCCTCCGCCCTTGCGGAGGGCAAAGCCCCTCAATCGAACCCGTTCGCCAGAAACCGCTCCGCCACCGCGCAATGCACCGCGATCCCGTGTGCCATCACCCGCTCGTTGATCGTCATCTTCGTATTGTGCAGCGGCGGATTGGTCCGCGGGTCGCTCCCCTCGGGCGCCGCGCCGATGAACGCCATCGCCCCCGGCAGCTTCTGGAGCACATAGGAAAAGTCCTCCGCCCCCATCATCGGCGGCATCACCTGATACGCGCCCTCGCCGCCGATCGTCGTCGCCACCGCCTTGATCAGATCGGTCGCGCGCGGATCGTTCACGGTGACGGGATAACCCTGCTCGATCGTCGGCGTCCCGACCGCACCATGCGCCGCGGCGATCCCCTCGACCATCCGCACGAACGCCGCGCGCAGCTGTTCGCGCGTCCGCTCCGACAAAGTCCGCATCGTGCCGAGCATCTCGACGCTCGACGGAATGACGTTGTGCGCGCTCCCCGCATTCAGCTTGGTGATCGACAGCACCGCCGGATCGGTCACCGCCACCTGCCGCGCGACATAGGTCTGCAGCGCGGTGACGATCTCGCATGCGATCGGCAGCGGATCGAGGCAGTCGTGCGGCATCGCCGCATGCCCGCCGCGCCCGGTGATCGTCGCGCGCAGCGTGTCGGTCGACGCCATCAGCGTCCCCGACCGGCTGACGACATGCCCCATCGGCATGTTGGGCGAGATGTGCAGCGCGAACCCCGCCTCGGGCAGCGGCGCGTCGAGCAGCCCGTCGGCGATCATGTGCCGCGCGCCGTGATGCCCTTCCTCACCCGGCTGGAACATGAACACGACCGTCCCCGGCAGATCGTCCCGCCGCGCGCACAGCGCCTTGGCCGCCCCGACCAGCATCGCGGTATGCGAATCATGCCCGCACGCATGCATCGCCCCGTCGACCTTCGACGCGAACGGCAGTCCGGTCTCCTCCTGCATCGGCAGCGCATCCATGTCGCCGCGCAGCAGCACGGTCCGCCCATTGCCCCCCGCGGTGCCACCACCCCGCCCGCCACGCAGGATCGCGACGAAGCCCGTGGTGGACGTCCCCTCGCGGATCTCCAGCGGCAGCCCCGCCAGCGCCGCCTTCACCTTGTCCGAGGTACGCGGGCAGTGCAGCCCGACCTCGGGATCCGCATGGATCGCGCGCCGCAACTCGATCGCCGCATCGAGGCTCTCCTCACCGATCGCGGCCCAGTCGGTGGTGGATTCGAAATCGAGCGACATGATCGGGTACCTTTGCAAGACGTGGTGCACCGGCCCGGCCAACGCCCGGCCCGTGCCGATGCCGCCCTATACCACAGCACCCCACCCCCTCCACCACCCCGGCAAAGACCGGGGGAGGTGCAAGTGAGATCGGACCCGCCAGCCGCCACACCCCCCACCACCCCGGCGAAGGCCGGGGCCCAGTTGGGGCACGCCAGTGATGCGGGACGGCGCTCCGTTACCGCGACCTCCCCAACTGGACCCCGGCCTCCGCCGGGGTGGTATGCGGGAGATCACACGCCCCCGCTCTCCCCTTGCGTCCCCGCGAAGGCGGGGACCCAGTCTGGGCACCCGCCTTCGCGGGTGACCATGAGGGAGGACACGCCACCCCCCCACACCCCACCACCCCGGCGAAGGCCGGGGCCCAGTTGGGGGACGCCAGTGATGCAGGACGGCGCTCCGTTACCGCAACCTCCCCAACTGGACCCCGGCCTCCGCCGGGGAGGCGGCTTCGGGAACTGGGCAGCTTGGAAGGCTGGGCGGCTTCGCATGGTGGGGCTCTTCGGGTGCGACGACCGTCCGCCCCCCACCCCATCACCCCCGAAACAACCCCCCCAGCACCCCGCGCAGCACAGTCCCGACCAGACCGCCCCCCGACGCCCCGCCGCGCGACCGCGACCGGCTCCGGCTGGTCGTCCCGAACACCTGTTTCCCGATCTCGTTCGCCACCTGCCGCCCGATCGACGAGCTCGCCGCCCGCGTCGCGGACGACGCCATCTTCGCCCAGGGCGAATCCGCCGCCTCGCGCTCGGCCGCGCGCTCAACCCGCTCC
>NZ_JPJC01000087.1:0-6640 GCF_000733135.1 Sphingomonas sp. FUKUSWIS1 | reverse complement strand
GATCCGATCCCGAAGCCCTGTGCACGCAGGGACGAGACGAGCGCATATTTGCGCGCCGTGACGGCAGCGGATGGAAAGATCGAGCGCATGAAGTCCCCCTGTGACGATTCGGGAATGCGGCCTTGAGGGTAAAGGCGCGGTTAAATCGTGCCGCGTCGCGGCAAACTATTTCCGGGCGCGTTCGCGCGCGCGTGTACGGGAGCGCGCCACGCCGGTGCGCGAGGGGCGGACTTTTTTTCCTAAAGCCCGGAGAAGCGCGGCCGTTACCCATCCTGACGGCTCGGTCCTTCGCCACGGGGGCGGCGGGGTAGCCGGCATGAAGGAGCTTAATCATGACTGTTATCGGGACCAACATCTCGTCGCTGCGCGCAGCTAGCGCATCGACCACCGCAAACGCTGCGCTGTCGACGGCCATGGAGCGTCTGTCCACCGGCAAGCGAATCAACTCGGCCAAGGACGATGCTGCAGGCCTCGCCATCGCATCGTCGATGACGGCGCAGATCAAGGGGATGAATCAGGCTGTCCGCAACTCGAACGATGGCATTGCACTTGCGCAGACTGCTGACGGCGCCCTCGGCGAGGTCACGAACATGCTGCAGCGCATGCGTGAGCTGTCGGTTCAGTCGGCGTCGGGGACCTATGACAACACCGATCGCGCAAATCTTCAGGCTGAAGTTGCCGAGCTTTCGGTGCAGATCACCAGCATCACTGACAATACGAAGTTTAATAAGGTCGCATTGTTTGGTACCGGGGACACGGTAATCAATATCCAGACCGGAGCGGGAAGCACCGATCAAGTTGCCCTGACGATCACTGGACTTGACCTCAGCACTGCAACAGACGCAGACATTTCCACTGCCGCTGGTGCCACTGCAGCCATCGGCCTCATCGACACGGCACTCGGCGCGGTGTCGACAACCCGTGCATCGCTTGGTGCAGGCCAGAGCCGCCTCGAGTCGGTCGTCAACAACCTGACGTCAAACTCGACGAACCTGTCGGACGCCAAGAGCCGCATCGAGGATGCCGATTTTTCGGCCGAGACGCAGGCGCTCGCCAAGGCGCAGATCCTGAGCCAGGCGTCGACCGCGATGCTCGCCCAGGCGAACCAGAGCCAGCAGGGCGTGCTGAAGCTGCTTCAGTAATCCGATCCCGGCGCCGGCACCGGCCCCCGATCGGGTGCCGGCGCCAGTCGGATCGCCTCCCGGTAAACGGGGCGCAGCGAACCCCGGTGGCCTCAAGGCCGCCGGGGTTTTGTGCATTGGGATGGCAGCGGGTCGGCTGAGCGAGGGTTGCCTTGCGCTATTTTCGCAATGGCGATCGGAGAGGCGGCGCGCATCCGCGCGGCGGCGGGATGATTCGCGGGCAACACATCATCGGCAATGTTCATACGCTCTATCCTCCCCCGCCAGAGGAAGGTGGCGCCAAAGGCGACGGAGCGGGGAGGACACGCAACAGCGGTTTTCCCTTTCCGCCCCCTCCGTCAGGCTGCGCCTGCCACCTCCCCCTTGGCGGGGGAGGATGAGGGGTACGTCAGACCTTGCGGGCGAGCGCGCGTTTCAGTTTCGCGTGCGCGGATGCCTTGATCTGGCAGACGCGGGCGGCGCCGATGTCGAAGACCGCGCCGATCTCCTCGAGGTTCATCTCCTCGACATAATAAAGCTGGATCACCTGCGCCTCGCGTTCCGGCAGCGCGGTGATCGCGGCGATCAGCGCGTCCCGCAGGTCGCTGTCGGCGAGCTGTTCGAACGCGTCGGGGGTGTCGTCGGCGAACCACGGCATGTCGTCGGCATAGACCTCGTCGATCGAATCGAACCGGATCGCGTCCGCGGTCACATAGTCGCTGCGCAGCTTGTCGATGCTGACGCCGATATGCTGGGCGATCATGGCGTCTCCGGGGGCCTTGCCCGTCTGGGCGGTGAGCGTGGAAATGGCGTCGGCATATTGCCGGCGGCGGCGCATCGCACCGCGCGTCGTCGTCGCCTGGCGCCGCAGTTCGTCGATCATCGCGCCGCGCAGGCGGGTCGCGACATAGGCCTTGAACGGCGTACCACGCTCCTCGAACCCGGCCGCGGCCTCGACCAGCGCGACGAGCCCGACCTGCACCAGATCCTCGACCTCGACGATGCTGCTCATGCTGCCGTGGACGTGCCAAGCGATCCGGCGGACCATCGCGAGATGCTGTTTGACGAGCTGGTCGGGGTCGCCGCTGGGGCGTTGCTGGGGACGATAGGTGAGGGGCCCCGTCGGGATTTCGCCGGCGCGCGCGGGGCGGGCCTTGTCGAACGCCGCCATCATCGGTTCGGCGCTCATGCGGCCAGCGCCTGCTGTGGTGCGCCGATGACCGCGACGACCTCGACCGCCTTGTCCTCGGGTACTTCGAAGAACGACATGACCGGGGTGTCGGGCAGGCAGGTGCGGACCAGCTTGCGGATTGCGAGGCGGATCGCGGGCTGGACGACCAGCGCGAACGGCTTGGCCTCGGCGATCAGCGGCTGCGCGGCATTTTGCAGCGCTTCGACGATGCGGCGGCCGAGATCGGGTTCGATGACGTGGCGGCGCGACTGGTCGGCGCGCATCGCCTGGCCGAGCAGCCCTTCGAGATGCCCCTCGAGCGTCATCACGCGGAGCGGCTCCCGCATCCCGCACAGCTTCTGGATGATCAGCGCGCCGAGACGCGGGCGGATCAGTTCGATGATCTCCTCGGCATCCTGGCTGCGCTGGGCGGCGACCGCGATCGCGGCGGCGATGCTGCGGAATTCCTTCAGCGGGATGTTCTCGGCGAGCAGGCCCTTGAGGACCTGGGTCAACGTGGTGATCGGGATCGGCGCGAGCGCGGTGACGAGTTGCGCCGCGCGCTCCTTCAGCCCGTCGAGCAGCGCCTGGACCTCGTCGGGGCCGAGCAGCTCGGACGCAGTCTGGCCGAGCAGGTGATTGAGATGAGTCGCGACCACGGTGCCGGGATCGACGACGAGATAGCCCGCGCCGGTCGCCGCATCCGCGTCCGCGGTCGAGATCCAGGTCGCGTCGAGCCCGAAAGTCGGATCCTTGGTGGTCTTGCCGATCAGCGAGCCGAACGCCTGGCCGGTGTCGAGCGCGAGCATGTCGTCGGGCGACACGGTGTCCTCCCCGACGACGACGCCGTTGACGATGATGCGGTAGACATAGGGGGCAAGGTTGATGTCGTCGCGGACGCGGACCTGCGGCACGACGAAGCCCAGTTCCTTCGACAGCTGGCGACGGACGCCGGTAATGCGGCCCATCAACGGCGATCCGCGGCGGTCGTCGACCAGCG
Organism: Sphingomonas sp. FUKUSWIS1; assembly: GCF_000733135.1. Classification (NCBI taxonomy): domain Bacteria; kingdom Pseudomonadati; phylum Pseudomonadota; class Alphaproteobacteria; order Sphingomonadales; family Sphingomonadaceae; genus Sphingomonas; species Sphingomonas sp. FUKUSWIS1. The sequence continues at coordinate 3,348 of NZ_JPJC01000087.1, read as the reverse complement.
GGACCAGGCCGTAGCCGATGTCGAGATTGACCTGCATGCCGTCGGTGACCTCGTCCCAGCCGATCTTCGACTGGTCGATCGCCTCGACGGGGGCGATGACGACGGGGGCGGGGCGACGCTCGATCTGGCGCAGCTTCCAGGCCGCGAACCCGGCGATCGCGGCGGCGGGCAGGATGACCATGTGCGGCATACCGGGCAGGACGCCGAGCAGCGCGAGGATGACCGCGACCGGCGTCCAGGTGCGCGGGGATCCGAACTGGCCGCCGATCTGGCCGGCGAGATCCTTGTCCGAGGTGACGCGCGTGACGATCGACGCTGCGGCGATCGACAGCATCAGCGAGGGAAGCTGTGCGACGAGCGCGTCGCCGATCGCGAGCAGGATGTAGTTGTGCGCGGCGTCGGCGATCGACATGCCGTGGCTGACGGGCCCCAGGATCAGCCCGCCGATGATGTTTGCGGCGAGGATCAGCATCGCGGCGACCGCATCGCCCTTCACGAACTTCGACGAGCCATCCATCGAGCCGTAGAAATCGGCCTCGGTGGACACCTCGATGCGGCGCGCCTTCGCCTCGTCGGGGGTGATGAGCCCGGCGTTCAGGTCGGCGTCGATCGCCATCTGCTTGCCGGGCAGCGCGTCGAGCGTGAAGCGCGCGCTGACTTCGGAGACGCGGCCCGCACCCTTGGTGACGACGATCATGTTGATGATCATCAGGATCGCGAAGACGAAGATGCCGACGACGTAGTCGCCGCCGATCAGGAACGTGCCGAACGCCTCGATGACGTGACCCGCCGCGCTCTCGCCCTCATGGCCGTGAACGAGCACGATCCGCGTCGAGGCGACGTTGAGGCCGAGGCGGAACAGCGTGGCGAACAGCAGCACGGTCGGGAAGGCGGAGAAATCGAGCGGCTTCTGCGCGTTCAGGGCGACCATCAGCACGGCAAGGCTGATCGCGATGTTCGCGACGAAGAAGATGTCGAGCATGAATGCCGGGATCGGCACGACCATGACGAGCACGAGCATCAGGATCGCGAGCGGCAGGACCGATGCACGGGCGTTGGAGAGCAGGCGGTTCATGGGTTCAGCCACCCATCTTCGCGAGCATCAGATAGGCGAGCCGCGCGGTGTCGGGCGTCGGCCGCAACAGGCTTGCCGAGGTCTGGCCCCCATTGAAACCGGCGTTCCGGGTGCCGAACCGGCCCATCGTCGACGTCGCCCAGGCGAGCGCGTCCTCGGCGCTTTCATTGTTGCCGGTGACGACCGTGCTGCCGTCCATGTCGAGCGCCTGCGCGGCGAACTGGACCGAGCCGGTCGTGGCCGAGCCGGTCGCGCCCGCGGCGGCGGCGCCGAGCTTTGTCGAGAATCGCTCGTAGATTGCCGACAGCGAGCGCGGCGTACCGTTGGACTCGTAGAAGACGCCGCGATTGGCGCGCGCGGCGGAGGGGAACAGCGCGGCACCGCTCGCGTCGGGATTGGCCTGCATCGTCGTCAGGAACTTCGACGCGCCGCCGAGCCCCAGGAAATGCGCCATATACAGATCGGTGCCGGTCGCGGTGCGGCCAAGCTTGCCCTCGAGCGCGTCCTTGTTGTCCGACGCATGTTCGGCCGCCATCATCGAGGCGGCGGCGGGATCGTTGCGCAGCGCGAGGATCGCCTGACGCGTGCCCGCATCCGCGACGCCCAGATGCCCGCCCGACGACTGGCCGATGCTGTCGGCTGCCCAGCCGAGCCCGTGCTCAGCGCCGTGCTTCTTGACGACCGCGAGCCAGCTCTGTTCGATGAACTGGTACAGACCCGACGCGCTTGACGTGCCCGCCTTGGCATTAGCGTTAAGCCCGCTTTCGAGCTTCGCCTGGCCGAGCAGATAGTCGAAATCCACGCCCGTCTTGCTGCTCGCAAGCGCGATCGCGGACTGGATCCGGCCGGTAGTGATAGGATTGACGGTCATCCCGCGAGTAATGTCCCTGTTTCAGGACACTACACAGCAAGGGGCGTGCCAGATCTTGCCCGGCCGCGCGGATCAGGCGTAGGCCGCACCCATGCGCGGGCGATAGCCGGCAATGCCGCCCTCGCCGGTCAAGGTTTGCAGGCGGCGGCGGACATTTGCCGCCATCAGGTTGGTATAGATGCGGCAGGTTTCGTTGAGGCGGTTCGCCTCGTCCGCCAGCTCGCGCAATTCGGGACCGGCAGGGCCGGTACCAAGCGTTGCGACCGCATTGATGCCGTCGAGCTTTTGCGTCGTCGCGCGTTCCAGCCCGGCCACGTCGTTGGATTTCAGCGCCGCGATCTCGGCATGCAGCGCGTCGATCACGCGCACTAGGGCGTCACGCCGGGTCATTCGGTGCCCATTCCAGTTTGAAGGCGAGGAGCCGGTCGGCGATCGTCGCGGGCAGGATCGGGAAGGTGCCGTTGGCGACCGCCTTCTTGACCGCGGCCACGCGCGCTTCGTTGATCGGGGCTGCGGCGGCCATCGTCCGCGCGAGCGCGATCGACGAGGTTGCCGAGGGTTCGGCCTCGACCGCACGGTCGGGCGTCTGCGCCAGGGGCTGGGCGACCGGCTGGGCGGGCGTCGTCGCGGCGATGCGCGCGACGCTGCGCTCGCCTCCCGTCAACGGCTTCGAGCCGATCGATTCCACCATGTCTGCACCCTCTGGTTCTTGCTGACAGAGGGAGAAACGGCCGGCGTGCGAAAAGCTTTAACAAAATTAATTCGTCCAGCCGGGCAGGGTCGCGCGGCCGCTGGCGACCGCGATCGCCTGGACCGGGGTGCGGGTGTCGTCGACCTTGACCATGAAGCGTGCGCCGGGGGCGGCATCGGCCAGCGCGACGCCCTCGCGACTGATCGAAAAGCCGTCGGTGCCAGCCTCGATCACGATCGGATCGCCGCGGCGGATGACGGGGGCGGCCTTCACGACCGGGGCATAGGCCGCACGGGTCGTGGCGGGCGTCGCGCCGGGGGCCGAGGCCGGGCGTATGACGGGGACGAAAATGCGCCAGGCGGGGCCGGCACAGGCGACGACCACCGCGTCATGCGCTTCGGTCCGCCACGACATCGCGACGGTCGGGCACGTCGCGAGCCGCAACCGCGAATCGACCGTCGTCCGCGCGCCACCCTCGGCGCCGATCGGCCGGCCGGTGAATGCCGAGACCGCGCGATCGAGCGCGGCGATATCCTGGAAGCCGGCGGACGGCGCACCGGCAGCGATCATCAACAGGGCGAGCATCATGAGGGGGTCCTTGGCGGTTCGCCGACAAAGGCTTGGGTGACGATGGCGGCGCGGCGGCCGGTGGTCGGCGACGTCGCGAGCGTCACGCGGCCGCGGGCGACATGGGCGATCGCGGCCGCGACC
>NZ_JPJC01000086.1:0-951 GCF_000733135.1 Sphingomonas sp. FUKUSWIS1 | reverse complement strand
TACGTCACGGGAGCGCCACGACCACGCACGCCGTCAGAGCAGCAATACAGCGATCGCAAGCTTCGCTCTCGACGCTGAGCCGGGAGCTTGGGATCAACCCGAAGACGGTGGCGAAGTGGCGTAAGCGGGCGACGGTCGAGGATTTAAAGACCGGGCCGAAGGCCCCTCATTCCACAACCCTTACCGAAGCCGAAGAGGCGGCGGTCGTTGCATTCCGGCGTCACACATTACTGCCGCTCGACGATTGCCTCTACGCGTTGCAGCCGTCGATCCCGCATCTGACACGGTCGGCGCTGCACCGCTGCCTGCAGCGGCACGGCATATCCCGTCTGCCGGACATCGAGGGGGACAAGCCGAAGCGACAGCGCTTCCAGCGCTACCCGATCGGCTTCTTCCACGTGGATATTGCCGAGGTTCAGACTGCCGAAGGCAAGCTTTACCTGTTCGTCGGCATCGACCGAACCAGCAAGTTTGCGGTCACCCAGCTCGTCGACAAGGCTGACAGGCGGACGGCTTGGGAGTTCCTCGAACTTCTGCTGAAAGCGGTGCCCTACCGCATTCACACGATCCTGACCGACAACGGCATCCAGTTCGCCGAGCAACCGCGCAACCGTAACACCGCCTGGTCGCGTCAGATGCGCTTCGACATGATCTGTGAAGCGAACGATATCGAGCACCGGCTCACCAAGCCGAACCACCCTTGGACCAACGGTCAGGTCGAGCGGATGAACCGCACCATCAAGGAGGCGACCGTCAAGCGCTTCCATTACGAGAGCCATGACCAGCTGCGGACGCACCTCGCCGACTTCATGGCTGCCTATAACTTTGCCCGCCGGCTCAAGACGCTCAGCGGACTCACACCCTACGAATACATCGCCAAGATCTGGACGTCAGAGCCGGACAGGTTCATTGTCGATCCGATCCACCAGATGCCGGGACTAAACACCTAGC
>NZ_JPJC01000085.1:11064-12841 GCF_000733135.1 Sphingomonas sp. FUKUSWIS1 | reverse complement strand
TCAACCTGACGCGCGATCCCTGGAACGGGCGCAACTTCGAATATCTCGGCGAGGATCCGCTGCTGGCAGGGTCGATGGCGGGAGCGCATATCGCCGGGGTCCAGTCGAACCACATCGTCTCGACGGTCAAGCACCTCGCGCTCAATGCGCAGGAGACCGGTCGCATGGTCGTCGACGCGCGGATCGGCGAGGCCGATCTGCGGATGAGCGACCTGCTCGCGTTCCAGATCGCGATCGAGCGCGGGAAACCGGGATCGGTGATGTGCGCGTACAACAAGGTCAATGGCGACTGGGCGTGCGAGAACAAGCATCTGATGACCGACGTGCTCAAGCGCGACTGGGGCTATCGCGGCTGGGTGATGAGCGACTGGGGTGCGGTGCATTCGACCGCGAAGGCGGCCAATGCGGGGCTCGACCAGCAGTCGGGACAGGAACTCGACAAGGCGATCTACTTCGGCGCGCCGCTCAAGGCCGCGGTGGCCGACGGCAGCGTATCGCGGGCGAGGCTCGACGACATGATCGTCCGCTATCTGACCGGCCTGATCGAAACCGGCGCCTATGACACGCCGATGCCCGCCGCAGAGGCGCCGATCCCCTATGCCCGTCATGCCACCGTTGCGCAGGACGCGGCGGAAGCGGGGATCGTGCTGCTCAAGAACGACCGCGACATGCTGCCGATCGCGCTCACCGCCAAACGCATCGTGCTGATCGGCGGACGAGCGGACGTCGGCGTGCTGTCGGGCGGGGGATCGAGCCAGGTCCGCTCGGTCGGTGGCGCGCCGATCGAGATCCCGCTGACATCGGGGGCGGCGATGTCGTTCGCGCGCTATACCTATCACGCCTCGTCGCCGCTCAAGGCGATCACCGCGGCGATGCCGGGCGCGGTGGTGACCTTTGTCGACGGCAAGGACACGGATGCGGCGGCGCGCGCCGCCCGCGACGCGGACATGGCGATCGTCTTTGCGACGCAGTGGACGACCGAGGCGCAGGACGTGCCGACGCTGTCGCTGCCCGACAATCAGAACGCGCTGATCGCGGCGGTGGCGAAGGCGCAGCCGCGGACGGTGGCAGTGCTCGAAACCGGCGGACCGGTGCTGATGCCCTGGATCGATGCGGTGCCGGCGGTGCTGCAGGCCTGGTATCCGGGACAGCGCGGCGGCGAGGCGATCGCGAACATCCTGACCGGCAGGGTGTCGCCGTCGGGCCGGCTGCCGATCACCTTCCCCGCCGCCGCGTCCCAGGCGCCACGCCCGGCGCCGGTCGGTCTCGACCGGCTGACGTCGGTCGAGGCGCAGGCGGCCGCCAATCCGGCGAACGCCGCCGCGATCCAGCTCGAAAGCTTTCCCGTCGACTATGTCGAGGGCGCGGACGTCGGCTATCGCTGGTACGAGAAGCAGCGCCAGCGGCCGCTGTTCGCTTTCGGTCACGGGCTGAGCTTCACGAGCTTCGCCTATCGCAACCCGGTGGTAACCGGCGGCCGGCGGCTCAGCGTGACGTTCGACGTCGTCAACACCGGGCGCCGTGCGGGCGCGGACGTCCCGCAAATCTATGTCGCGCAGGCGGCGGCGGACGGGGCGGGGACGGCGACGCCGATGCGGCTGGCGGGTTTCACGCGGCTGACGCTGAAGCCGGGCGAGTCGCGGCGCGTGACGCTGACCGCGGAGCCGCGGGTCGTCGCGCAATATGACACCGCGCTGCCGGGCTGGCGGATTGCCGGGGGCCGCTACCGCGTCGCGCTGGCGCATGATGCCGCGGACCGGTCGCAGCTGCTGACGAC
>NZ_JPJC01000085.1:0-10944 GCF_000733135.1 Sphingomonas sp. FUKUSWIS1 | reverse complement strand
GTAGACCAGCCGCGGCGGCGGCGGGGGTGGTTCGGGAGTTGCCCGACGGCGGCGAGCGGGTCACAAGGGCGCCATCGTGCCGCGTACCGTTCCCTTCTCCCCGCATGGCCGGTCGCCGTCACCCGCGCCGCGACCGGCCGCTTTCCTCCTCGTCTGCGCGCTGGCTTATGCGGGGGCGGTCGTCGGCTATCTGCCGCTGCTGACGCTGCTGCTGCCGATCAAGGTCGATCAGGTCGCGGGCGACGGTCGGCTCGATCTGCTGACGGTGACGGTGATCGCGGGAGCGATCGCGGCTAGCGTGGCGAATATCGGCTTTGGCTGGCTGGGCGACCGGTTGGTCATCCGGGGCGGAGGCCGCCGCGGGATCATGGCGGGGGGCGTCGTTGCGACGATGGCGTCTTATGCGGGGCTCGCGGCCGCGACCACGCCTGCCTTGCTGGTGGCGGGGATCGTCCTGTTCCAGGTCGCGCTGAACGCGGTGATCGCGCCGCTGATGGCGATCATCGCCGAAGAGGTGCCCGATGGCCGCAAGGGGGTCGCGGGCGGGCTGCTGGCGATGGCCAATCCGGTCGCGGCGACGCTGTCCGCCGCGCTGGTCGGGGCGAGCCGGTTCGGCGAGCCGGCGCGGTTCGTGGTCATCGCGGTCACCGTTGCCATGTGCACGCTTCCGCTCGTGATCGTGCGCGGGACGCGGCAGGCGGGAGCGCCGCCGCCGGTGTTGCGGTCGATGCTGCGGCGCGATCTGCTGCTCGCCTGGACCGCGCGGCTGCTCGTGCAGGTCGCGGGCAGCGCGCTGTTCGTCTATCTGCTCTATTATTTCGAAACCGTCGCGCCGTCGGTACCGGAGTCGGTGCTCGCCGCGCGGATGGGGACGGTGATGATCGTCGCCTATAGCGTGCCGCTGCCGATCGCAGTGCTGGTCGGCCGGCTTGCCGACCGGACCGGGCGGACCAAGCCGTTCCTGTTCGCGGCAGCGCTGATCGCGGCGGCGGGGCTGATCGCGATGATGGCGGCGCGCGACTTCACCAGCGGTGCGGCGGCGTTCTGCGTCTATACGGGCGGGACGTCCGTCTTCCTGGCGCTGCACGCGGGCTTTGCGATGCAGCTGTTGCCGAGCGCGCGGCACCGGGGACGCGACCTCGGGCTGCTCAACCTCGCCAACACCCTGCCCGGGCTGCTCGGGCCGGTGATCACCTGGGCGCTGGCGACGCCGCGCGATTTCGATGCGGTGCTGGTCGTGCTCGCGGTGCTGACGCTGGGCGGGGGGATGATCCTGCTCGCCGCGCGGGGGCGGCGCTGAGGCCGATCCGGGCCCGGCCTCGGCGCAGCCGCGATCAGCGGCGTGACCGGCTCGGGGCAGGGCGCCAGTAGCGGACATAGTCGACCGCCATGCGCTGCGGGAAGGCGGTGTCGTCGATCCCCTTCTGCCCACCCCAGTCGCCGCCGACCGCAAGGTTGAGGATCAGGTCATAGGGCCGGGTGAACGGCCAGGCCGCCTTGCCGCCGGGCTGGTCATTGGCGACGCGCATGACCGCGCGGCCGTCGACGCCGATCGTGATGACATCGGCGCGCCAGTCGAGCTGATAGCGATGATAGCGGGTGCAGGCGGTCGGCACGCGCTTCTGCGCGCCGCGCTGCGTGCCCTTGGTGTGGTTGAACGCGCCGCTGTGCACCGTCGCATAGACGACGTTCGGGTCCCATCCGACCAGCTCGACGATGTCGATCTCGCCCTCGTCGGGCCAGCGGCCGCCGCTCGGCAACAGCCAGACCGCGGGCCAGCTGCCGCGACCGCAGGGCAGCATCGCGCGGACTTCGTAGAAGCCATAGCCGCGAGGCACCCGCGAGACGAGCTTAGCCGAGCTGTAGCTCTGGCCGCCCCAGTCGGGGAAGCGTGCCTTGGACAGCGTCTCGCGACGCGCCTCGATGATCAGCGAGCCCTTTTCGATCCGCGCATTCCGGGGCCGGTCCTTGGCATAATATTGGCGCTCGTGATTGGCCCAGCCCTCGGCATTGCGCGAGGTGTCGAACCGCCATTTGCGGCGATCGATCGTTCGCCCGTTGAATTCGTCGGCAAAGGCGGGCGTCGTTTTGGGTGTCGGCATCGGTGCGTCGAGCCCGTAATTGGTCGCGCCGAGCGTCGCGGCCTGCGCGGCCAGCAGCAGGAGGATCATCGTGTCACCGCCGTCGGGAAGTTCGCGGGTTTGCGCTTCGGGGCGGGGTCAAAACACATGGGGGACGCTCTCCATCATGCCCCGGATCGTCGCCGCGACGTGCGGACGCGAGCCGGTGGCGTGACGGGTCTAGGGCAGCTCCGCGGCAAGCTCAACCGGGCGGCTTCCCCACGCGCAGGGCGTTTTGCAGGAGGACGCCGTGCACACTAGAACTGGCCGCCGATATTGAAGGTGATCAGCTTGCTGTCGTCGCCATCGGCCTTGAGCAGTGCCTTGGCGAGATCGATCCGCAGCGGGCCGAACGGGGAGGCCCAGTTGACGCCTATGCCGACAGACAGCCGCGGGCTGGCGCTATTGCCCGTATAGGTCTCGCGATAGGCGCCGAGCGAATAGCTGTAGGGCGTGCCGGTGTTGGTCGTGGTGCTTGCGCCGGCGGAATCGAGATAGAGCAGATTGCCGGCGCTGTCGGTATATTGGCGGGTCGCGGCGACGCACGCGATCGAGGTCGCGTTCGCGGCGGCACAGCTGTCGGTCAGCGTCGGCGTCCTGCCGCCGAACACCGCGCCGACGTCCATGTAGACGGAGGGGCGCAGGCCGAGTTCGCGCGCGCCCGAGCCCAGCGGGAGCTCGACCTCGAGGCGGGCCTGGTAATAGGCGGTGCCGCCCAGCGCGGTCTGCGTGTTCGAACTGCTGTCGGTCGAGATCGTCGCGGGGATCGTGCTGGTGTCGTAATAGGTCCGCGTCACGCGCGGCCCAACGCCGCGGATATCGAAGCCGCGCATCTGCGGGTCGCCCAGATAGAAGCGGTCGGTCAGTCGCACCTGTTGCCCGAGCCCCCTGATATAGCCGCCCTCGGCATGCGCGGTGAGGATGAAGCGCGAGCCGAGATCGACATATTTCGAATAGTTGGCGGTGCTGCGGAGATACCGCGTGTCGCCGCCGAGGCCGGCGAAATCCTGGCTGACGCTGAATTTGCTGCCCTTGGACGGGCGGGTGCGGCTGTTGGTGCTGTCGAACACCAGCGAATAGCCGATCGACGAGGTCCAGCGATTGCCGACCGCGTCGCACAGATACTGGCCGGCAACCGCGGGATCGCACGCGCCGTTGGTGTAATAGGTGTCCGCATCGAGCGTGACCTGATCATAGGACAGGCCGTAGCGTGCGGTGGCCGACCAATATTCGGTCAACGGTACCGCCGCGCGGATCTGGAATCCGGTCGAGATCTGTTCATAGGTCGTGCTGTCGGTGTCGCCGGTGGTGCTGTACGAGCTGTAATCCCGTCGGAATATGTCGCCGCCCAGCGCGATGTTGGTGTCGAACAGATAGGGTTCGGTGAAGCCGAGATTGACCGATTTCGAATAGCTCGAATAGCTGACCCCGGCCCGTAGCTCCTGTCCCATGCCGCGGAAGTTGCGCTGGGTGATCGTGGCGGACGCGATGAAATTCTCCAGACTGGAATAGCCGGCCGAGAGCTGAAGCTCGCCGCTCGATTTTTCCTCGAGGTTGGTCTCGAGGATGACGCGATCGGGCGCGGAGCCGGGCTTCTGCTTGATCTCCGTCTTGTCCTGAAAATAGCCGAGCGAATTGATCCGGTCCTCCGAGCGTTTGACCTGGAAGCTGTTGAACGCGTCGCCCTCCGCCAGGCGGATCTCGCGCCGCACGACCTTGTCCTTGGTTTGTGTGTTGCCGTTGATCTCGACGCGTTCGACATAGGTTCGCTTGGCTTCGGCGATGTTGAGGTTGATCCCCATCGTCAGCGTGTCGGCGTCCTTCTGGAACTCCGGATTGACCTCGGTGAAGGCGTAGCCGAACAGGCCGGCGGTCTGGCTCAGGCTGTCGACCGCGTCCTCGACCTGCTTGGCGTTGTACCAGGCGCCTTTCTTGAGCGGCAGCGTCGCGGCGAGCTTGCTGCTGTCGAAGTCGCGGATCTGGCTGTCGACGGTGACGTCACCGAATGTGTAGCGTTTGCCCTCCTCGACCACATAGGTGATGATGAAGTCCTTCTTGTCCGGGGTGAGTTCGGCGACCGCGGACGTCACGCGGAAGTCGGCATAGCCCTGCGTCAGGTAGAATTGCCGCAGCTTCTGCTGGTCGTAGCTCAGGCGATCCTGGTCGTAGCTGGTTGCGGACGACAGCATGCGGCTGAGCCGTGCCTGTTTGGTCGCCATCTGCCCGCGAATTTGTGCGTCCGAAAACACGCTGTTGCCGAGGATGTTGATCTGGCGGACCTTCGATTTCGGGCCCTCGCTGACCTCGAAGACGATGTCGACGCGGTTCTGATCGAGGCTGACCATCTTCGGATCGACCATCGCGGCGAAGCGGCCCTGCCGGCGATAGAGTTCGACGATCCGCGCGACATCCTGCCGCACCGCGCTGCGCGTGAAGATCTGCCGCGGTGCGAGCCTGATCTCCTTGGTGATCTTGTCGCTCTTGAGCGCCTTGTTGCCCTCGACGACGATGCGGTTGACGATCGGGTTCTCGCGGATGCGGACGACGATATTGCCGTCCTCGACGCCGGCGATCGAATAATCGGCGAACAGGTCGCTCGCCTGAAGATCCTTGAGCGCCTGATCGAGCGTCTCCGCCGTATAGGGGATGCCGGCGCGCAATTTGGTGTAGCTCAGCACGGTCTCGGGCTCGATCCGCTGCGCGCCCTCGATGCGCAAGGTTCGGATCGTCCGGACGGCGGCACCGGCTGGTGGCGTCGGGGCGGGGGGCTTCGCATGCTGGACGGGCGCTGCGACCGCCGTGCCGCCGATCGTGCCGGCCAAGGCTAGGGCCATCGTACTGGCGCCAAATTCGAACATCATGGGGAGGTCTCCGGGTGAGACCGGGCGCCTGGGCGGGCGATGTTTCCGGCGGATGGCGCGCGCCGGCCGGATTGCAACACTGGGTCACCAACGAGCGCGACCGCGCGGTCGCCGGGACCGGCTGACACATGGAGCAAGTGGCGGGAAATGTTCGGGACATGGTCGCTGGCTAGAGCGCCGTGCGGGCCAATCGGCTCGCCCCTTCATCCTGCGAGGACCATCGCCATGCGTGTCGCCATCAAATCCGTCCCGTCATCCGCGCCGATCAGCGCGCCGACGCTGCCGCCGCTCGTCGACAATCCGTTCGCGCCCGAAGTCTTCGCCACGGGGCTCGCCGGGCTCGCCAATCTGTCGGGCGTGATCGTGCTGACGCTGGAGAGCGCGCGGTGCGATCACACGCGCGACGCGCCGTCGGTCGAGCGGGTCGTCGTCGGGCGGGTCGCGCTGACCAGCGGGGCTGCGCAGGATCTGGTCGCGGCGCTGAACCAGTTCCTCGAGCAGCAGGGGCTGAGCCCAAGCAAGGCGATGGCCGCCGGGTCGACGTTCCAATGAGCCGCGCGACCGTGCCGCCCCAAGCCGGTATCCGCGGGTCGTCGGCCACCGGCTTGGCCGTGGCGATCGAAGCGCTGCGGTTTGGCGTTCGAGTACAGAGCCGAGCTGTGGGTCAACGCGTGCGGAGCGTGACCGTCGTGTTCCGCCGACCGGCGGCGTGATGCTTGGCTGATGTCCGCGCTGCGATCAAAGACACGATACAGTCTTGCTTGCGACATGGTTTGTAACAAACCGTGGCTGCCTAACAACAGGTCGAACGCATGACGGTTCGATGACGACTTAGCCGTTGTCGACCCCGTCAAATCCCTGCAGCTTTGCCGGACGGACCATATCCGTCATCGCAAAAAATGCCGCGCAACCCAAAGTGTTGCGGCTCAGGGAGTATCACCATGCGTCTGGACTTTCGCAAACGCCTTCTGGCGTCCACGCTTCTGCTTGGCTTAAGTGCACCGGCCGTCGCGCAGACCGTCGACCCGGCTACGCAGGCGGTGCCTGACGACGCTGCGCCGGCCGATGGCGAGACGATCGTCGTCACCGGATCGCGGCTGGGCGGTCTCCAGTTGCAGCAGGCGTCACCGATCGCGGTGGTCAGCGCGCAGGACTTCGCACTGTCGGGCCAGCCCAATGTCGAGAATGTCCTGAAGGACCTGCCGCAGCTCGTGCCGAGCACGACGGGGGCGTCGAACAACCCCGGGGGCGGCGTGGCGACCGCGGATCTGCGCGGGCTGGGTTCGACGCGAACGCTCGTGCTCGTCGATAACCGTCGCTACGTCGCCTATGACTCGAACCAGGTCGTCGATCTGAACACCATCCCCGCCGGGCTGATCGAACGCGTCGACATCGTCAGCGGTGGCCGGTCCGCGGTCTATGGCTCCGACGCGATTTCGGGCGTGATCAACTTCGTCATGAAGAAGGATTTCAGCGGCGCGGAGGTGAATGCGAACTACCGCATCAACGAAGCGGGCGATGGCGGCACGTTCAACGGCAATTTGCTGCTCGGGGGCAATTTCGAGGACGGGCGCGGCAATGCGACGGTCTATTTCGATTATACCAAGCGCAACGGCATCCTTCAGTCGGCGCGCGACTATTCGCGACAGGCGCAGGTCGATGATGGCGAGGGTGGCCTGATCGCAGGCGGGTCGGGCTCGATCGAGGGCACGCGGTTCGCGATCGGCGGGGTGAACCGCAAGTTCGAACGCGACGGGAGCTTTTCCGCCTATAGCGCTGCGACCGACGCCTATAATTATGCGCCGTCCAACTATCTGCAGGTCCCGCAGGAGCGGTTCCTGATGAGCGCGCAGACGCATTACGACGTCAGCGATGCGCTGACCGTCTATGCCGAGGGCCAGTTCATCAACAACCGCGTGAAGAACCAGCTTGCGCCGACGCCGTTCACCGGGTCGGTCTCGCTCGACGCCGATTCCTCGTTTCTCTCCGCAGGCTCGCGCGCGCTGCTCCAGGGGCTCGATACGGATGGCGACGGCTATGTCACCTCGACCATCTACCGACGGCTGAGCGAGGTCGGCAATCGCGTGTCGAGCCTCGACAACACCGCCTATCGCACCGTGCTGGGCGCGAAGGGCGATATCGGTGGCGGCTGGAACTACGACGCCTATTACAGCTATTCGCGGACCAAATCGATCGAGAGCCAGACCGGCAACGTCTCGCGCAGCCGCGTGCTCCAGGCGCTGCGGACGACCTATGACACCGGCGGCAATCTGGTGTGTTCGGATACGAGCAACGGCTGCGTCCCGCTGAACATCTTCGGGGCGGGCAACATCAGCGACGCGGCCGCTGCGTTCATCACCATCCCCGTCCAGAATTCGAGCACGATCAGCGAGCAGGTCGCCAGCGCGTCGATCTCGAACCGCGAGCTGTTCGATCTGGGTGCGGGCCCGGTCGGGATCGTGTTCGGGACCGAATATCGCCGCGAACAGGGCAGCTACAATCCCGATTTCTCGCTGTCGTCGGGCGACGTGGTCGGCTTCAACGCGGGCGAAGGCCTGGGCGGCGGGTATAACGTCAAGGAAGTCTATACCGAGGTCGCGGTACCGTTGCTCGCGGATCTGCCCTTCGTGAAGAAGCTCGAGGTCAACGGCGCCTATCGCTATTCCTATTATTCGACCGCGGCGAAATCGGTGAACACCTATTCGGGTGGTGCGGTCTGGTCGCTGATCGACGACATCGCACTGCGCGGCCAATATTCGAGGGCAGTGCGTGCGCCGACCGTTTCGGACCTGTTCAGCGGCGCGTCGCAGGATTTTCCCGCCGCGACCGATCCGTGCACGACCGCGGTGGCGCTGACGAACACCAATCTGAATGCGAGCTGCCTGTCGAACGGTGTCGCGGCGTCGGTGATCGGCACCGCCTATGACGGCGGCAGCACGCAGATCCAGACGGTGAACGGCGGCAACCCCGCGCTGCGCGAGGAGACGTCCGACACCTATACCGCGGGCATCGTGCTCCAGCCGCGCTTCCTGCCCGGCTTCTCGTTCACCGCGGATTACTACAAGATCAAGATCGCGAACTATATCTCGACGGTCGGCACCACCAACCTGATCCGCGCCTGTTACGGCGACGCGGACAATGGCTACACGCCCTATGACGCGAGCTATTGCGGATCGTTGCCGCGCGACGCGAACAGCTTTGCGATCACCGATGCGGCCAACACGCTGGCCAATACGGGGGGCGTGACGACGCGCGGGGTCGATTTCGAGGCGCGCTACGGCCTGCCGCTCGGCTTCGGCGCGTTCGGCAGCGACACCAGCCGGCTCGACCTGCGCTTCAGCGGTACGCGGCTGATCGCGTTCGACTATAACCCGCTGGCGGCGATCCCCGACCTGACGATCGACTGTGCGGGCAAGTTCGGCCAGACCTGCGGCAATCCCTATGCGAAATGGCGGCTGTCGACGCGGGCGACCTATTCGACCGGGCCGATGACGGTATCGGTGCTGTATCGCCATCTGTCGGCGGTGAAGGACGACGACAGCGCGACGACCTATGCGGTCGAGCGGATCAAGGCCTATGATTATTTCGACCTGACCGCGGCGTTCCGGATCAAGGACGGCTTCACCTGGTCGGTCGGGGTCAACAACCTGTTCGACAAGCAGCCGCCGATTCTGGGCGACAACCAGCAACAGGCGAACACCTATCCGTCGACCTACGACCCCTATGGCCGTGCCTTCTTCGTCAGCACGAACGTAAAGTTCTAGGGGAGGCGAACCGTACAACTGTTAAAAGCCCCGCCATCCAGCGTGATGGCGGGGCTTTTTCCCGTCTGTCGTCCGGGGGGCAGCTCGCTGAAATATTCGGGACAAACCGCGCTGCGATATCCGGCCCGACGGAATGAACCGGGGAGCCAGCCATGTCGATGCCATCACCGCGCACCACCGATTGCAGCGTCGGGCGTCATCTGCCCCGGTCGCGGCACCGCGATGTCGCCGGCGCGTCGATCCAGCGCGCCGCCTGCCGTGGATGCGGGGCGACGATCACCAAATCCGCGCTGAGCCGGCGCTGGATCATATCCGGGATGCTCGGCTGACACCGGCGCCGGAACGGGGAAAGTACGATGACGATGATTATGACGAAACCGCGTTCGGCACGCTGGCTGGCCGCGATGCTGCTGCTCGGTGTGACCTGCACTGCCAGTGCCGAGCGCCCGCGTGGGCCGGAGCGTGGGCCCGCAAATGTCGACGCGATGCAGGCCCGGGAGGCTGACGATATCGCGCTGCTGCTGCACCTGCGGCCCGATCAGCGTGGCGCGCTCGTTGCGTTTCTGTCCGCCTGGGGGCCGCCTCCGCCGCCGCGCGATGGCGGGGAGGGGCCGAACATGCGCCCGGGCCCGTCGATGCCGGGTGGCGAGGATTTCGCCCGCCATCTCGAACGGTTCGAAGCGCAGGCGACCGCGCACGCAGCGCATGACCGGTCGCGCTTGATGGCAGCACGCAGCTTCTACGACAGTCTCGACACGCCGCAGCGCGCGGGGTTCGAGGCGCTGATGCGGCTTCGCCATGCGCCCCCCGGTCCGGGTGGGCCGGGTGGTCCGTTGGGGGCCGGGCCGCCACCCGGCTGATGCGGCATGTCAGCGCGCGGGCGTCAGCGTTGGAGTCCCGAGTTGGTCGTCGCCGTTGCGCCAGGTGTCGCCGCCCGCGCGCGGCACTTCGCGACGCCGGATCGCGCCGTCGCCATTGCGGTCGAGCGCGGCGAACCGGTCGGCGGCGGCCTTGGCGAACTCTGCCCGGTCGACGCCGCGGTTGAAATCCAGATCCGCCGACGTGACCGGCTCGGGCAGGTCGAACAGCCCGAAGCGACCCGCGCCGATCCGCAAGGTCGCGTCGGCGGTGCTGGTGCGGCGGCTGGCGGCGTTGCCACGCTTGCCGGATCCGGTGTCGGGACGTCCCCCCGATCCGCCGCGTCCTCCACCGCGGACGCGGATTTCGGGGACGAGGATGTTTTCGTACCAGGCGATGTCCTCAGGATCGATCTCGCCATCGCGGCCGCGGTCGAGATGCGCGAAGACCCGGGTCGCATCGGCCTGAAACTCCGCGCGGGTGATCCGGCCATCGCCGTCGCGGTCGGCGCCCTGGAACCATAATGCCTGCGCGGCGCCGGCCTTCTGGGTCGAGCGGAACGGCTCGCCCATCGGGCTGATGAACAGCTGGCCGCGGCCCTGTTGCGGGCGCTGCCGGGCAGGTCGCGCCGGCTCGGGGCTCAACTGCGCTGTTGCCGCGGCATTCGGGGCGGGCGCCAGCGCGGCCAGCATCCCGCCGGCGATCACGGTCCATGCGCGCATCGACATCGGTCTTCTCCTGTTTCGGCGCCGGATCATGCCGGCAGAATGACGCGCACGATCAGACCGCCTTCGGGGCGATTCTCCAGTGACGCGGCACCGCCATGCGCATGCGCCACCGCGCGGACGCTGGCGAGCCCGAGGCCAGTGCCACCGGTATCGCGGTTGCGCGACCGCTCCGCCCGGAAGAACGGCTCGAAGGCATGCGACGCATCGGCGGCGGAGAGGCCCGGACCACGATCGCCGACCTCGATCACCACCGTGTCGCGGTCGCGGTAAAGTTGGACCTCGGCATGCCCGGCATATTTGACGGCATTGTCGACCAGATTGACCAGCAACGCCTTGAGCGCGGGGGCATCGCCGTCGATCGCGAGCGACGGACCGGGAGCCAGCACCACCTGCTCGCCGCGGTCGGCATAATCATCGGTGATGCTTTCCGCGAGCGAGCGCAGGTCGAGCCGCTGGCGGCGGACATGCCGGGTCATGTCGCGGACGAACGCCATCGCCGCGCCGATCCGCTGGCTCATCTCCTGGATATCCTCCTCGCTCGCCTCGCGGATCTCGTCCGGCGCCTTTTCGAGCCGGAGCGCGAGACGCATCAGCGGCGTGCGCAGATCGTGTG
>NZ_JPJC01000084.1:0-1641 GCF_000733135.1 Sphingomonas sp. FUKUSWIS1 | reverse complement strand
CATTTGCCTATAGTAGCGGGGTGGGTCGGGGGGGGCGAGACTTAATGCGCGTTGGGGGTGGTATCAGTGGCGTTGCGTTTGGGGATGCGCCCCACCCCAACCCCTCCCCTGAAGGGGAGGGGCTTTTTGCTTTGGGTCAGCGGGTGAGTTCGCGCCAGCCTATGTCGCGGCGGTAGAAGCCTTCTGCGAAATCGATCGCCTCGACCGCGCGGTAGGCGTTGGCCTGGGCGGAGGCGAGGTCGTCGCCGGTGGCGGTGACCGCGAGGACGCGGCCGCCCGCGGCGACGAGGCCGCCATCCTCGAGCCGGGTGCCGGCGTGGAAGACGGTGCCGCCTGCCGCGCGCGCCGAATCGAGGCCGATGATCGCGCCGCCTGCCTTTGGCGTGCCGGGATAGCCCTTGGCCGCCATCACCACGGTGAGCGCGGTGGCGGCGCTAAAGCGGGCGGGGGGGAGGTCGGCGAGGCGACCTTCTGCGACCGCGAGCATCGTCGCGATCAGGTCGCCCTCGAACCGCATCATCAGCACCTGCGTCTCGGGATCGCCGAAGCGCGCGTTATATTCGATGAGCTTGGGGCCCTGCGCGGTGAGCATGAGGCCGGCATAGAGGACGCCGCTGAACGGGATCCCGTCCGCCGCCATCGCCGCGACGGTGGGGGCGACGATCTCGTCGAGCGCGCGCTGTTCGAGCGCGGCGGTGAGCACGGGGGCGGGGCTGTAGGCGCCCATGCCGCCGGTATTGGGGCCGGTATCGCCCTCGCCGACGCGCTTGTGATCCTGCGCCGAGCCGAACGGCATCAGCGTGGTGCCGTCGGTGAGGACGAAGAGGCTCGCCTCCTCGCCTTCGAGGAATTCCTCGATCACCGCCTCCGCCTCGCCGTCCGCGAACAGCGCGTCGAGCGCGGCATCGGCTTCGGCGCGGGTGAAGGCGATGACGACGCCCTTGCCCGCGGCGAGCCCGTCGGCCTTGATGACCACGGGCAGCGAGAAGGTGCGGGTGAGCGCGACGTCGGCGTCGGCGCGGCTCGCGACGCGGACATAGCCCGCGGTCGGGATGCCGGCGCGCGCGCACAGATCCTTGGTGAAGCCCTTCGACCCTTCGAGCTGGGCGGCGGCCTTTGACGGACCGAAGACGGGGATGGCGGCGGCGCGCAGGCTATCGGCGAGGCCGTCGACGAGCGGCGCCTCGGGGCCGATCACGACGAGGCCGATGGCCTTTTCGCGGACGAAGGCGACGACCGACGCGTGATCCGTCGCATCGAGACGCACGAGCGTCGCAAGGCTGGCAATGCCGGGGTTGCCCGGCGCGGCATAGAGCGTATCGAGGCCTGGAGAAAAGCTGGCCGATTGCACCAGCTTCCACGCGAGCGCATGTTCGCGGCCCCCCGAGCCCAACAGCAGGACGTTCATGCCCGATCCCTTTTCCGATGACGTCGTGTCCAGCGACATGCTGGCGAGCGATATGGGGCGGCTGGTAGCCGAGCCGGTCGCCGGCGACAACGCACTCGCCATGTCGGTCGGCGAACTCGCGTTCAAGCTGAAGCGGATGGTCGAGGGCGAATTCGGCCATGTCCGCCTGCGCGGCGAGATTTCGGGATGGAAGCGCGTCGCGTCGGGGCATTGCTACATGGCGCTGAAGGACG
>NZ_JPJC01000083.1:25114-29362 GCF_000733135.1 Sphingomonas sp. FUKUSWIS1 | reverse complement strand
CGCCAGCATCCCGAGCACATAGAGTGTCGTGCCGGTCGCATTATACCACGGCGTGTTCTTGAGCGGATCGCGCAGCAGCCGCACCATCAGCGCCAATTGCCCCGCCAGCAACGCCGCGACCAACAGCGCGATCAGCCCGTGCCCCCACAATGCCAGCAGGCCGATCACCGCGACCTGCGGGACCGCCATGACGATACAGGCCAGCCGGGCGGCGCGATCCACCCCCAGCACGACCGGCAGCGAGCGCAACCCCATCATCCGGTCGCCCTCGACCGCCTTGAAATCGTTGAGCGTCATGATGCCGTGCGCGCCGGCGGTGTAGAGGCCAAGTATGACCAGCACCGCAGCATCGGGCCAGTCGCCGGTCATCGCCGCCGCGCCGGTAAACCAGGTCAGCCCCTCATAGGTCAGCGCGACCACTGCGGGCCCCCAGATCCCGCTCGCCTTGAACCGGAATGGCGGCGCGCTATAGGCCCAGGCGCAGGCCAGCGCGACGCCGGTCGCCGCGAACACCAGCGGCCCCATCGCCGCCCCAACCGCTGCCGAGATCAGGCTGCCCGCGATCGCGATCCACAAGCCCCAACTGCCGGCGATCCGCCCCGACGGGATCGGCCGCAGCGGCTCGTTGATCGCATCGACATGGCGGTCGAACCAGTCATTGGCCGCCTGGCTCGTTCCGCAGACCAGCGGCCCCGTCAGCAGGATACCCCCGACAAGAAACGGCCAGCGATCGCCCAGCGGAACGCCCGACGACACGACCCCGCACAGGAACGCCCAGATCGGTGGAAACCAGGTGACCGGCTTGAGCAGTTCCAGCACGTCGCGAGCCGCGGGCGGCGGCATCGCGACACGGGAAGCGGACAGGCGATCCATGTCGCGAAGCTAGGATCAGACACCCTTATCTGTCAACATATGTTGACACCAATGCCGATGACCCTCGCGCGCTCAGCCGTCACCCGACACGAGATTGCCGAGGCCGTGGCGATGAAGCTTCGAATAGAGGCTTTGCCGACTCACGCCGAGCACCTCCGCCGCGGATGCGCGATTGTCCGACGTATAGGCCAGCGCCGCCTCGATGCAGAGCCGCTCGATCAGATCGGTGCTCTCGCGCACGATCTCTTTCAGCGACATGCGCCCCACCAGCTCGGTCAGTTGCTCGACCGATCGCGGCGTGTCGTGCGCGACCAGCGGCACCTGGCGCAGGCGACGTCCGACATGGCGGATCGTGAAGCCGAAACACTCGCTGCCACCCATCGGCGCGACCACGCCGGACACCTCGATCTCGGCCTGCGCACCCGCCGCGCCGCGCAGGATCGTCGCGACGTTGCGGACCGAGCCATGTTCACGCAGCTGCGCGACGATCAGCTCGAGATCGATGCCCGGCCGGCCCAGCCACGCGCCCAGCCGCGCGCCGATCAGCCGCTCGATCGACGGCATTTCAGTCAGTTCGACAAAGGCGGCATTCGCGGTCAGCACCACCAAGTCGCGATCGACCAGCACGAACGAATCGGGCATGCGCTCGACCACGTCGCCGAGTGTCGCCTCGTGCCGCCGCGCACCGACGACCGGCTCGACCGCCTCGATCCGGACGATCAGCGACGGGCTGCGCGCCTGACGGAACAGCTTCGCATCGATCCGCACGTCGACCGCGCGATCGTTCAGCCGCAGCGCGACCGGTGCGACATCGTCCGCCGCCTCCGCCGCACCGAGATGCGCGACCAGGTCGTCGCGATCATGCGGATCGACGATCGTGCTGACCGGTGCACCGACCAGCGTATCGGCGGCGGCATCGAGCAGCCGCAGCGCCGCCGGATTCGCCTCGCGGATACGGCGCGAGCCGGCATCGACGACCAGGATCGCATCGGACGCCATGTCGAACAGCATCCGGTACCGCGTCTCGGCCTGGCGCAGGCGGATATAGTCGCGCTCCAGCGCCTGTTGAGTCTGCAGCAGCCGCTGCTGCGTCGCCGCCGCGCCGCGCAGGTCGCGACCGATCGCGACGAGTCGATCGGGTGTTCCCAGCGACATCACCAGATAGCGGACCGGCACGTCGCCACCCGCCGCGGGATGCGTCACCTGTCGCCAGCGCGCGGGTTCGGGACTGCCCGCCGCCGCGAGCATCTCGGCCGCCTTGGGACGGCTTTCGACCGTCATCGTGTCCATCCAGCGTTCGCCGACCCAGCCGGCAAAGCCGTGATTGGCAAGATCACCCTGCGACACCGCCACGTCGAGGATCCGCCCATCGGCGGCAAGGATGAAGGCGACGTCGCCGACGGCCGCGAGCAGCGACGCGGCCACGCGCGCGCTCAAGGCCCCGGGCGCGGCGTCGGGGCGGGCGAAGGCCAGATGCGGGGAAGAGGCGATAGTCTTGTCCATCGACGAGCGTCGCGCTCCAATCTGCAGCAATCAATTACACGCCGTGGTCCCCCATGCGCTTTCGCGGAGAAGATCGCCGGCCAGTTTCAGCGCGAGTTTCGCATCGGACGCGGTACCATCGGCGCCGACTTTGGTGGCGAGATCCGGGTCTGCATTGAAAATCGCACCGCCGACCATGATGCAGACACGAGGATTTCGCGAAACCCCTCGCAACGCAGCAATGATCGATGCAAGTCCGGCGATATGGCAGTCGCAACTGATCGTCAATCCGATGATATCGAACCAGTCCGCCGTCGCGGCATCCAGCAACACGGGCGTTTCCGCGTCGTTGATCCGGTCCGTCAGCCAGCCGCCATGCCGAAAGACCTCGTCGAGGACGATCGTCCCGAAGCTGTGATGATCGCCCTGTAACGACGCGAATAATGCCCGATGTCGATCGCCCGGATCTGTCCGAATGCTGGGCATGCGGCCGGCAATCTCGTGCACGACTTCCTGCAGCCGCCACAACCCCATCGTGACATCGACGAAATCGCAGCGATCATCATCCCAATATTCACCGAGCAGGCGCGCGGCGGGTGCGAGCAGATCGACCATGACCGTCTCGACCGAAACACCGCGGTCGAGGATCGTCTCGATGTGCGCAAGCAGGCGGTCGGCATCGACCTGCATCACCAGCGGCGCGAAGATGCCCACCTCGACGCTGTCGATCGGGCCATCCGTCCCGATCTCGGCAGAGGGCATCGCCGCACTGGCATGTGCCGCCATCAGCCGCGGAATGATCTCGCATTCGATCAGCGCCGACAAAGGGCGATCATAGTCCCCGTCATCGCGACGCGGCCCCGGACCAAGATCTCGGCGGCCATCGCTCCAGTCCCGACGTGCAAACGACCCGGTGCTCCACCGGAAACCGCGCGAATAGTGAGTAACCGCTGCCATTACCGGCTCTCCCCAGCCTGGTCGACACGCCAACAACTACAGACCGGGACCTGCATTTGGCAGATTAGCGGCGACTCGCAGCATATCCCACTTGCAATTGACTGACAACCGGACGGTTTTGCTGCACCGCACAACCTGTTCCGAATTATGGACGTCCAAATAACTTGACACTTTTTGAGGGGCGGGCGTAAGGTCCGATCGGAACTTGGGCAGGCGGGGCGCGATGCAAGCGAACGACCTTTCTCCGGCAGATCGGCAGGGCGGCGCGGCCGTCCCGGGCTCCGGCCGGGCAGCCGCCCCGCTCTACACGCCGGACCAGCGCGAGCGCCGCGACTCGTCGGCCTGGACACTGGTCCAGGGGGTGCTCGCCCCGATCCAGTTCCTGATCTTCCTCGTCAGCCTGACGCTGGTGCTGCGCTATCTCGCGACGGGCGACGGCGTGGTCGCCGCCACGATATCGATCATGGTCAAGACGGGCGCGCTCTACGCGATCATGATCACCGGCGCGATCTGGGAGAAGCAAGTGTTCGGCCAATGGCTGTTCGCCCCCGCCTTCTTCTGGGAGGACGTGGTGAGCATGCTCGTGCTCGCGCTGCACACCGCCTATCTCGTCGCGCTCGCCCGCGACTTCGGCAGCGAGGCGGGACGCATGTGGCTCGCGCTCGCGGCCTATGCGAGCTACGTCGTCAATGCCGCGCAGTTCCTGATCAAGCTGCGGGCCGCGCGGTTGCAGCGTGCACCGGCGGGCATGGCCGCGTCATGACCGCCCCGCTTTCCACCCCCCTGCCCACCGCCCCCCTGCCAACCGCGCAGCATCTCGGCCGGACCGGGTGTGACGCCGCGCCGGTACTGCGCGAGCGCGGCCAGCGCGAGGTGTTCTGCGGACTCACCGGGATTATCTGGCTGCACCGCAAGATTCAGGACGCGTTCTTCCTC
>NZ_JPJC01000083.1:0-25025 GCF_000733135.1 Sphingomonas sp. FUKUSWIS1 | reverse complement strand
TCGCGGACCTGCGCGCATCTGCTGCAATCGGCGGCGGGTGTGATGGTGTTTGCCGAGCCGCGTTTCGCCACCGCGATCATCGAGGAGCGCGACCTCGCGGGGATGGCGGACTGCAACGACGAGCTCGACCGCATCGTCGACCAGATGCTGCTGCGCCGGCCCGACATAAAGCTGCTGTTCCTCGTCGGCTCCTGCCCGTCGGAGGTGATCAAGCTCGACCTGTCGCGCGCCGCGGCCCGGCTGTCGGTCAAGCATGGCGGGACGACCCGGATCCTCAATTATTCGGGCAGCGGGATCGAGACGACCTTCACCGAGGGGGAGGATGCCTGCCTCGCGGCACTGGTCCCCGGCCTCGCCGCCGACGCATCCCCCGCGCCGAGCCTGATGATCGTCGGCGCGCTGCCCGATGTCGTCGAGGACCAGTTCCTCCGGCTGTTCGACGCGCTCGGCATCGGCCCGGTCCACAGCCTGCCCGCACGGCGCGCGGGGGCGATGCCGCCGGTCGGGCCCAATACGCGCTTCCTGCTTGCCCAGCCGTTTCTCGGCGAGACGGCGCGCGCACTCGAGGATCGCGGCGCGACCCGACTCGACGCGCTGTTCCCGTTCGGCGCCGAGGGCACGACCGACTGGCTGCACGCCGCCGCCCAGGCGTTCGACGTCGACGCGATGCAGTTCCGGCGCACGATCGCGCCTGGCCGCGAACGCGCCAAGCGCGCGCTCGCGCATGCACGTCCGCTGCTCGAGGGACGGCGGATCAGCTTCCTCCCCGATTCCCAGCTCGAAATCCCGCTCGCGCGCTTTCTCGCGACCGAGCTCGGCATGATCCCGGTCGAGGTCGGCACGCCCTATCTTCACCGCCGCCACCTCGCGCGCGAACTCGCACTGCTCCCCGCCGCGACGCGGCTCAGCGAGGGGCAGGATGTCGATCGTCAGCTCGACCGCCTGCGTGCGGACCGCCCCGACCTCACCGTCTGCGGCCTCGGTCTTGCCAATCCGCTCGAGGCCGAGGGGCTGACGACGAAATGGGCGATCGAGCTCGTCTTCTCGCCCGTCCACGGCTTCGACCAGGCAGGCGACCTCGCCGACCTCTTCGCGCGACCGCTGCGGCGGCGCGACCTGCTGAGGGTGTGATGCAGCTGACCGTCTGGACCTATGAGGGACCACCCCATGTCGGCGCGATGCGGATCGCGACCGCGATGGAGGACGTGCATTATGTCCTCCACGCGCCGCAGGGCGACACCTATGCCGACCTGCTGTTCACGATGATCGAGCGGCGCGGCAAGCGCCCGCCGGTCACCTACACGACCTTCCAGGCGCGCGACCTCGGCAAGGATACCGCGGCCTTGTTCCAGACCGCGGCGCGCGATGCCTATGCGCGCTTCACGCCGGGCGCGATGCTGGTCGGCGCCTCGTGCACCGCCGAACTGATCCAGGACGATCCCGCCGGGCTGGTCGCGGCGATGGACCTGCCCTGCCCGGTCGTGGCGCTCGAACTCCCCAGCTATCAGCGCAAGGAGAATTGGGGCGCGGCGGAGACCTTCTACCAGCTCGTCCGGACCCTCGCGCCCAGCCCCGCGCCCAACCGGGCAAACGCGCGCCCGACCGCCAACATCCTCGGCCCGACCGCGCTCGGCTTCCGGCACCGCGACGATGTGATCGAAGTCCGCCGCATCCTCGATGCGCTGGGAATCGCCGTGAACGTCGTGGCGCCGCTCGGCGCGACCACCGCGGACATCGCCCGGTTGCCCGAGGCCGATTTCAACATCTGCCTCTATCCCGAGATCGCCGACACCGCTTGCCGCTGGCTCGCGCGCGAACACGGCCAGCCCGTCGTCACCACCGTGCCGATCGGCCACGGCGCGACGCGCGATTTCATCGCCGAACTGGCGGCGCTGACCGGGATCGATCCGACGGATGCATGCGACCTTGGCCACCTGCCCTGGTGGAGCCGCTCGGTCGACTCGACCTATCTGACGGGCAAGCGCGTCTTCATCTTCGGCGACGCCACCCACGCGATCGCCGCCGCCCGCGTCGCGCGCGACGAACTGGGGTTCGAGGTCGTCGGGCTCGGCTGCTACAACCGCGAATTCGCGCGCAACCTGCGCACCGCCGCGGCGCTCTACGGCGTCACGCCGCTGATCACCGACGATTATCTGGTCGTCGAGGAGGCGATCCAGGCGCTGCAGCCCGAACTGGTGCTCGGCACGCAGATGGAACGGCATATCGCCAAGCGGCTCCGAATACCGTGCGCAGTGATCTCTGCGCCCGTCCATGTCCAGGATTTCCCCGCACGCTATTCGCCGCAAATGGGGTTCGAGGGGGCAAACGTGCTGTTCGACACCTGGGTCCATCCGCTCGTGATGGGGCTGGAGGAGCATCTGCTGACGATGTTCCGCGACGATTTCGAGTTCAGCGACATAGCCGGCGCGAGCCATCTCGCGCCCCTCCCGGTGGCGCCCGAGCCCGCGCTGCAGGCGGTATCGCCCGAGGTCGCGCCCCGCCCCGTCCCTGACGCCAGCGCCCCGCGCGTCTGGTCCGCCGATGCCGAGAGCGAGCTGCTCAAGATCCCCTTCTTCGTCCGCGGGAAGGCGCGTCGCAACACCGAGCGATTCGCCGCCGAGCGCGACGTCGCGACGATCACGATCGACACGCTCTATGATGCGAAGGCCCATTATGCCCGATAGCGCCATCCGCCGCCCGGTCCCGCTGCATGTCGTGATCGTCACGCTCGACAACCATCTGTCGGGCGCCGCCGAACGCGCCGCCGCACGGTTCGCCGCGGACGATAGCGGGATCACGATCGGCTTCCACGCCGCGGCCGACTGGGATCGCGGCACCGGGTCGCTCGATCGCTGCATCGCCGATATCGGCCGCGCCGACATCGTCATCGCGACGATGCTGTTCCTCGACGACCATATCCGCGCGGTGCTCCCCGCGCTGACCGCGCGCCGCGAGGCCTGTGCCGCGATGGTCGGGCTGATGTCGGGCAGCGAGATCGTCCGGCTGACCAAGCTCGGCGACTATCGCATGGACAAGCCGGCCAGCGGTCCGCTCGCGCTGCTCAAGCGGCTGCGCGGATCGGCCAAGCCCGGCGCGTCGTCGGGCGCGGGACAGATGCGGATGCTGCGCCGGCTGCCCAAGATCCTGCGGTTCATCCCCGGCACCGCGCAGGACGTCCGCGCCTATTTCCTGACGCTGCAATATTGGCTGGCGGGCAGCGACGACAATGTCGTCGGCATGATCCAGGCGCTCGCCGGCCGCTATGCAGGCCACGCGGTCCGCGCCGCGGCGCCGCACGATTATCCCGAGGTCGGCGTCTATCACCCCGCGATCCCGGGCCGGATCGCCGACCGGGCGGACGCGCTGCCCGGGGTGGGGGGCTCGCGCGGCACGGTCGGGGTGCTGATGCTGCGCTCCTATCTGCTCGGCCGCGACACTGGTCATTATGACGGCGCGATCGCCGCATTCGAAGCGCGCGGGCTGCGCGTAATTCCCGCCTTTGCCAGCGGGCTCGACTCGCGCCCCGCGATCGAGCGCTTCTTCATGCGCGACGGCGTGCCGATCGTCGATGCGGTCGTCTCGCTCACCGGGTTCAGCCTGGTCGGCGGCCCCGCCTATAACGATGCCGAGGCGGCGGAAGCGATCCTCGCCACGCTCGACGTGCCCTATGTCGCGGCGCATCCGCTCGAATTCCAGTCGCTCCAGCAATGGGGCGCGGGCCGCCAGGGGCTGTTGCCGCTCGAGGCGACGATGATGGTCGCGATCCCCGAACTCGACGGCGCGGTCGTCCCGAGCGTGTTCGGCGGTCGCGCGGACGGATCGGGCGCGTGCAGCGGGTGCGCACGCCGCTGCACCTTCACCGAATTCGGGCTGACGCGCGAGATGCGCTCCTGTCCCGACCGCGCCGAGGCGCTGGCGGGCAAGGTCGCGCGGCTGGTCGACCTGCGCCGGTCCGAACGACGCGCGCGCAGGCTCGCGGTCGTGCTCTTCAACTTCCCGCCCAATGCCGGCGCGACGGGTACCGCGGCGCATCTCGCCGTCTGGGAATCGCTCCACGCCACGCTCACGGCGCTCGCGGCCGCGGGCTATGCGGTGGACGTCCCCGCCGACGTCGACGCGCTGCGCGAGGCGGTGCTCCACGGCAACGCCGCGCGCTACGGTGCCGATGCCAATGTCCATGCCCGCATCCCCGCCGACGATCATGTCCGCCGCGAGCCGCATCTGGCCGCGATCGAGGCGCAATGGGGCCCCGCCCCCGGCCGGCAGCAGAGCGACGGCGCGTCGATCCACGTCCTGGGCGCGCAGTTCGGGCAGGTGTTCGTCGGGATCCAGCCCGCCTTCGGCTATGAGGGCGACCCGATGCGGCTGCTGTTCGAGGATCGCTTCACCCCCACCCACGCGTTCAGCGCCTTCTACCGCTGGCTGCGCGAGGATTTCGCCGCCGATGCGGTCCTGCATTTCGGCACGCACGGCGCGCTCGAATTCATGCCGGGCAAGCAGGCGGGGTTGAGCGGCGACTGCTGGCCCGAACGGCTGATCGGCGATCTGCCCAACCTCTATCTCTATGCCGCGAACAATCCGTCCGAAGGGCTGATCGCCAAGCGCCGCTCGGGCGCGACGCTGATCAGCTATCTGACGCCGCCGCTCGCGGAAGCGGGGCTTTACAAGGGGATGACCGAGCTGAAGGCGCTGCTCGAGCGGTGGCGCTCGTCGCCGTCGGACGCGGAGCGCGACCTGCTCGATCCGATGATCGTCGCGTCGGCGGCTGCGCTCGATCTCGACGCGCGCAACCTCGATGCCCTGTCGGCCAATCTCTACGAAGTCGAACGCGAGCTCATTCCCTACGGGCTGCATGTGCTCGGCCAGCCGCTGCCCGAGGCGATGCGCGCGCAGATGATCGCCACGGGCGCCGATCCGTCGCTGTCGTCCGACAATCCCGAACTCGGCGCGCTGATCCATGCGCTCGATGCGGGGTTCGTCCGCCCGGCGCCGGGCGGCGACGTACTGCGCAACCCCAAGGCCTTGCCGACCGGGCGCAATATCCACGGCTTCGATCCGTTCCGGATCCCCGGGAGCTTCGCGATGGCGCAGGGCCTCGCACAGGCCGACGAGGTGATCGCACGCCACACCGCGAGCGGCGCGGCCTTCCCCGAGACGCTGGCTATGGTGCTCTGGGGGACGGACAATCTCAAATCGGAGGGGACACAGATCGCGCAGGTGCTGGCGCTGATCGGTGCACACCCGCGGTTCGACGGCTATGGCCGGCTCGCGGGTGCCGAATTGATCGCGCTCGACGATCTCGGTCGCCCGCGGATCGACGTGATCGTCACGCTGTCGGGCATCTTCCGCGACCTGCTGCCGCTCCAGACGCGGATGATCGCGGAGGCCGCATGGCTCGCCGCGACCGCGGACGAACCGCTCGACCGCAACGCGGTGCGCCGTCACGCGCTGGCCTACGCTGAGCGGACCGGCTGCGATCTCGAAACCGCGGCGCTGCGCGTCTTTTCCAATGCCGAGGGCGCCTATGGCGCGAACGTCAACCTGCTGATCGACGATGGCGCGTGGAGCGATCCCGACGAGATTGCCGAGGTGTTCGAACGGCAAAAGGGCTATGCCTATGGCCGCACCGGCACCCCCGCGCGCCAGGCCGATCTGTTCAAGGCCGCGCTCGCCGGGGTCGACCTCGCCTATCAGAATCTCGACTCGGTCGAGCTCGGCGTCACCGATATCGACCATTATGTCGATGCGCTCGGCGGGATCAGCCGCTCGATCACGCGCGCACGTGGCAGCGCGGCCCCGGTCTATATCGTCGATGCGACGCAGGGCGCGACCAAGGTCCGGACGCTGTCCGAACAGGTCGAACTCGAGACGCGCACCCGGATGCTCAATCCGCTCTGGTACGAAGCGATGCTCAAGCACGGCTTCGAAGGCGTCCGCAATATCGAGGCGCACGTCACCAACACGCTCGGCTGGTCGGCGACGACCGGGGACGTCAGCCCCTGGGTCTATCAGCGGATCAGCGAGACCTATGTGCTCGACGACGCGATGCGCGAACGGCTGGCGACGCTGAACCCGAAGGCGTCGGCGCGTGTCGCCAACCGCCTGATCGAAGCGAGCGACCGGCATTTCTGGTCACCCGACGCAGCAACGCTGGCCGCACTCCATGCGGCGAGCGACGACCTCGAGGATCGCCTCGAGGGTATCACCGCGGTCGCGGCATAAGGACGATATCATGGCCCTGCTCGATCCCCCTACCCGCCCCGTTGCATCCCGACCCGATGGCGCGGGCAGCGTCCAGGTCCGGCTCGATCCCGCCGACCGGATCGGCTCCGCGAAGGTGTTCGCGATCTATGGCAAGGGCGGGATCGGCAAGTCGACGACCTCGTCCAACCTGTCCGCGGCATTTTCGCTGCTCGGCAAACGCGTGCTGCAGATCGGCTGCGATCCCAAGCACGACAGCACCTTCACGCTGACCAAGAAGCTCATGCCGACGGTGATCGACGTGCTCGAGACCGTCGAGTTCCACGCCGAGGAACTCCGGCCCGAGGATTACATGTTCGAAGGCTATAACGGCGTGATGTGCGTCGAGGCAGGGGGGCCGCCCGCGGGCACCGGATGCGGCGGCTATGTCGTCGGCCAGACCGTCAAGCTGCTCAAACAGCATCATCTGCTCGAGGAGACCGATGTCGTGCTGTTCGACGTGCTCGGCGATGTCGTGTGCGGCGGGTTCGCCGCCCCGCTGCAGCATGCCGAGCGCGCGGTGGTGGTCGCGTCGAATGATTTCGACAGCATCTTCGCGATGAACCGCATCGCCGCCGCAATCCAGGCCAAGGCGAAGAATTACGAGGTGCGGATGGCGGGCGTCATCGCCAACCGGTCCGCCGCGACCGACGAGATTGATCGCTACAATGCCGCCACCGGGCTGAAGCGCCTCGCGCATTTTCCCGATCTCGATGCGATCCGGCGCAGCCGCCTCAAGAAATGCACGCTGTTCGAAATGGAGCAGACGCCCGAGGTCGCCGCCGCGTGCGATGAATATAAGCGCCTCGCTGCGTTGCTCTGGTCGGGCTGCGATGCGCTCGACGCGATGCCGATGAAGGATCGCGACATCTTCGAATTTCTGGGGTTCGAATGATGGCCAGCCTGGTTCCCTCCACCGGCTATGCCGCGCGGCGCAACCGGCTCGAAACCTATTTCGACCGCACCGCATCGCAGACCTGGGCGCGGCTGACGTCCGATGCGCCCGTCAGCGGCATTCGCGCCACGGTCCGCGCCGGCCGCAACCGGATGCGCGAGACATTGCTGTCCTGGCTGCCCGCGGACATGACCGGACTGCGGCTGCTCGATGCGGGCTGCGGCACGGGCGCGCTGGCGGTCGAGGCGGCGCGGCGCGGTGCTTCGGTGGTCGCGATCGATCTCGCCGCCAGCTTGGTCGAGGTAGCGCGCGACCGGTCGCCGGCCGGGCTCGCGATCGACTGGCGTGTCGGCGACATGCGCGACGCTGCGCTCGGCATGTTCGATCATGTCGTCGCGATGGATTCGCTGATCCATTACCGCAGCACCGACCTCGTCGAGCTGGTGGAGACGCTGACCCGACGCACGCGCGGTTCGATGCTGTTCACCTTCGCGCCGTCGACCCGGCCGCTGGTCGTAATGCACGCGATCGGCACGCTCTTTCCCCGCGCCGACCGTGCGCCGGCGATCGAGCCCGTCCGCGAACGCGTCCTGCGCGGGCAGCTGCACGCGAGCGTCGGTCATGCGCGGATCGGTCGCGACGCGCGCGTCGCCAGCGGTTTCTACACCAGCCACGCGCTGGAGATGGTCGCCGCATGAACCGGCTGGTCGCCTTAAAGACCGGCGCATTCTGGGCGCGGCTCGGCACCCGGTTCCTGCCGTTCGCAGACGCGGCGACCGACGACCTGCCGCTCGGCCGTCTGCTGCGGCTGTCGCTGTTCCAGCTGTCGGTCGGGATGACCGCGGTGCTGCTGACGGGCACGCTCAACCGGGTCATGATCGTCGAGCTCGGCATGTCGACCAGCCTCGTCGCGGCGATGGTCTCGCTCCCGCTGCTGTTCGCGCCGTTGCGCGCGCTGATCGGGTTCCGCTCGGATCACCATGCCTCGCTGCTCGGGTGGAAGCGCGTGCCCTATCTGTGGTTCGGCACGCTCTTGCAGTTCGGCGGCCTGGCGATCCTGCCCTTCGCGCTGCTGGTCATGACCGGCGGCGGCACGGGCCCCGCGATCTTCGGGCAGATCGGCGCGGCGCTCGGCTTCCTGATGGTCGGCGCGGGGATGCACACCACGCAGACCGCGGGGCTGGCGCTCGCAACCGATCTCGCCCCCGACGATGCGCGGCCGCGTGTCGTTGCGCTGCTCTACGTCATGCTGGTCCTCGGCATGATGGTCAGCGCGATCGTGATCGGCCGGCTGCTTGCCGATTTTACCCCGACCAAGCTGGTCCAGCTGATCCAGGGCGCAGCGGTGCTGACCGTCGTCCTCAATCTGGTCGCGATGTGGAAACAGGAAGCGCGGGGGCCTCGCCCGGTCGTGCCCCGGCCCGATCGCCCGAACTTCGGCGCGATCTGGGCGATCTTCATCGCCCGCCCGCGCACGCTGCGGCTGCTCGTCGCGGTCGGGCTGGGCGCCGCGGCGTTCAGCATGCAGGACGTGCTGCTCGAACCCTATGGCGGACAGGTGCTCGGCATGACGGTCGGTGCGACCACCGCGCTGACCGCGCTCTGGGCGCTCGGCATGCTGGGCGGGTTCGCGCTCGCCGCCAGACGGCTTGGTGAGGGCGACGATCCGCATCAGCTGGCGGGCTTTGGCGGCGTGCTCGGCGTCACCGCGTTCCTGTGCGTGATCTTCGCCGGCGCGCTGTCGTCGGTCGCGTTGCTCGGCACCGGCGCGGCGCTGATCGGCTTTGGCGGCGGACTGTTCTCGGTGGGTACGCTGACTGCCGCCATGGCGATCGCCGACGCGGGGCCACTCGACGGACGCACCGGGCTCGCGCTGGGGGCCTGGGGCGCGGTGCAGGCAAGCAGCGCCGGCGTCGCGATCGCACTCGGCGCAGTCCTGCGCGACCTCGTCTCGGCGTCAGCGATGGCGGGGGCGTACGGCCCGACGCTGGCAACCCGGGTCACCGGCTATGCCGCGGTCTACGGCGTCGAAATCCTCCTGTTGCTCGGCACGCTCGTCGCGCTCGGCCCGCTCGTGCGCGGTCGGGGCGCCACCGTCGACGCGGTCGGCGAGCGGCCGGTGCCGCGTTTCGGTCTCAGCGAATTTCCGGTCTGAAGGGACGATCATGAACCCGCATCTGACATCCGGCATCGACGTCGCGCTCCTGGTCCTCTGGGCGTTCGCCTTGTTCTTCCTCGTGCTCGTCTTCTACCTGCGCCGCGAGGACCGTCGCGAGGGCTATCCGCTCGAGGACGAACTGACCGGCCGGCTCGATACGGTCGGTGGCCCGCTGCATACCGCCTCGACCAAGTCGTTCCTGCTGCCCTTCGGTCGCGGCCGCGTCACCGCGCCGACCCAGGGGCGCGAGCCCGTCGACATCGCCGCGCGGCGCACCGACCGGTTTGCGGGCGCGCCCTATGCGCCGACCGGCAACCCGCTCGTCGACGGCATCGGCCCCGCCGCCTGGGCCGAGCGCGCGCGGCATCCCGATCTCGACATGGAGGGGCATCCGCGGATCGTCCCGCTTAGCGTGGCGTCGGACTATGCGGTCGCGGTCGGCGATCCCGACCTGCTCGGCTGGCCGATGTTGGGCGCGGATGGCGTGGTCGCGGGGACGATCGACGATCTGTGGATCGACCGCGCCGACCGGCTGATCCGCTACATGCAGGTATCGGTCGGTGGCCGCGCGGTGCTCGCACCGATGATGATGGCCAAGGTCGATCGTCGCCGCCGCCGCGTCGTCATCGACGCGCTGCTCGCCAGCCAATTCGCCGACGTCCCGCCGATCGAGGCCGCCGACCGGATCACGCTGTACGAGGAGGAGCGCGTCCAGGCCTATTTCGGCGGCGGCTATCTCTATGCCACGCCCGCACGTCAGGAGCCGCTGCTGTGACCGAGCATGACGTCGAACCGATCCCCGGCCTTCCCGGGGTGCCACCGCCGGGTGAGCGGATCCTGTGGCAGGGATCACCCGACTGGCGGGTGCTCGCGCGCACCGCCTTCCACACCCGGCTGGTCGCGGCCTATTTCGCGGCGCTGACCCTGTGGGCGTTGGCGGAGGCCGGACGGCAGGGGATCGACGGTCCGCGGGACCTCGTCGGAGCGGCGATGACCGCGATCGTCGGGCTGCTGGGGGTCGCGCTGCTCCACCTGCTCGCCTGGGGCGCGGCGCGGACGACGCTCTATACGCTGACCACGCGCCGCGTGGTGCTGCGGATCGGCATGGCGCTGCCCAAATGCATCAACCTGCCGCTCGCGCTGATCGGCGCGGTCGATCTCGCGGAGCGCGCCGACGGGACCGGCGACATGCCGCTGACGGTCACCGGCCGCTACAAGCTCGGCTATCTCGCCTTGTGGCCGCACGCCCGGCCCTGGCGGATCGTCACGCCCCGGCCGATGCTCCGCGCCGTGCCCGAGGCGGCGACCGTCGCCGCGCTGATCGCCCGGACCTGCCTGACGGTGCACCCGGCAGGGCAGTTGGCGGCTTCCGAGACAACCCAAAATGCTCCTGTCGACAGCGTCTTCGCCAAGGCGCAGGCGGCATGAGCGGCACGCACCGCCATCCGGACCTCGTCCCGCGCACCACGCTCATCGGCGCCGGCGCGTTGCTCGCCTTCACGCTCGCGGCGACCAGCATCGTCCGGATCGCGAACATTGCCCCGGCGGCCTCGCCCGTCCTGATGCGCGAACAGGCCAAGATCGCCCCCGTCGCGTCGCGCGACCTGCGCTTCGTCGACCGCGCCGATGGCTCGGTGGTGATTGGCAATGCGCGCGGCGGGACCGTGGCGGTGATCGCGGCGGGGCAGAAGACGGGATTCGTCCGCGGCGTGATGCGCGGGCTGGCGCGCGACCGGCGCGCGCGCGGAATCGACAACCGCCCCCCCTTCACGCTGACGCTCTGGCGCGACGGCGAATTGTCGCTGACCGACACCGCGACGGGCCGGACGATCGAGCTCAGCGCCTTCGGCCCGACCAACCGCGCGACCTTTGCCGCGCTGCTCCCCGCACAGGCGCCCGGGACATGACGCTATTGCGGTCCACCCGGTTCGACACGCCCTGCCGCGTCGAGATCGAGCATAGCGACGCGTTCCTCTGCGCGCATGTCGTGCTCGCGGGCGATGTCGCGATCGGGCCCGGCGACCGGGTCCGGGTGCACGGCGCACCGATCCGGGTCGGTTTCGGCGAGCGCTGCGTGGTCGATCGGATCGCGACGGTCGAACGCGCGGGTCTGGCCGGGCGGCTCTGGACGCAGTTCGCCGGCCATTTCGCGATGACGGAATTATACGAGGTCAGCTTTTCGGATCGGACGATAGCATGAACAGGATCACCACCCTCGCCCCCGCGCCGCTCGCCGCCGCCCCCGCCGCGTCGCCTGCGCCCTTGCTCGATACACTCGCGATCGCCCGCGCAGACACCGTCCTGTCGCCCCGCTTCTATACCACCGATTTCGCGGCGATGGACCGGATCGACGTCTCGGCGGTGCGCGGCGAATGGGATGCGCTGATCGGCGAGATGGCGAGCGATCCCAACCGCCTCCACTTCAAGCGCACCGCCGCATTCGACGGCGTGATCGAAAGCCTCCCCGACGGCCTCCGCGAAGAATTCACCGATTTCCTCGTCAGTTCGCTGACCGCCGAATTCTCCGGCTGCATCCTCTATGCCGAGATCGCCAAGCGTGTGACCAACCCCGACGTCAAACAGCTGTTCAAGTTGATGAGCCGCGACGAGAGCCGCCATGCCGGCTTCATCAACGACACGCTCAAGGATGCAGGCATCGGCGTCGATCTCGGCTTCCTCACGCGGACGAAGAAATACACCTATTTCCGGCCGAAATTTATCTTCTACGCGACCTATCTCAGCGAGAAGATCGGCTATTCGCGCTACATCACCATCTACCGGCACCTCGCCCGGCATCCCGAGCTGCGCTTCCACCCGATCTTCGACTGGTTCGAACTTTGGTGCAATGACGAGTTCCGCCACGGCGATGCCTTTGCGATCCTGATGCGCACCGATCCGAAGCTGCTGCGCGGCGTCAACCAATGGTGGATCCGCTTCTTCCTCGTCGCGGTCTATGCGACGATGTACGTGCGCGATCACAACCGGCCCGCCTTCCACAAGGCGCTGGGGATCGACCCGACCGACTATGACATGCGCGTCTTTTCGATCTGTTCGGCGATCACGCGGCAGGTGTTCCCGGTCGTACTCGACACCGACAGCCCGCGCTTCCGCGCCGGGCTCGAGCGGATGCGGCGGATCGCGGGGGCGATCGACGCGGCCAAGGCGCGCGGCGGCGTGGTCGGGCAGATCCAGCGGCTCGGCCTGACTGCCGCCGCCGCTGTCAGCTTCGTCTGGCTGTATCTCACGCCGGTCAAGCGCAACACCGCGCCCGCGACGGTGCGGCTGGTCCCGGCGTGGTGAGCGTTCCCCCGCTACTTTTCGCGCTGCTGATGTGGTTTATCGGGACTGCCGCGGTGGTCTGGCTCGACAGCCGCCCCGCGGCGACGTTCCGCACCAGCCTGACGCTGGCCGGGCTGGTCGCGATCGCCGCGGTCGCGCTGGTCGGGTCGATCGCCGACGATGCGAGCGCCGGCGCCGCCTATACCGGGTTCGCGGCGGCGATCCTGATCTGGGGCTGGCACGAAATGAGCTTTCTCATGGGGGCGGTCGCGGGTCCGCGTCGCACCGAATGTCCGCCCGACGCGACCGGCTGGCCCCGCTTCCGCGCCGCGACCGCCACCGTGATCCATCACGAGCTCGCGATCGCCGCGACCGCGATCCTGCTCTTCGCGGTCAGCTGGGGCGGGCCGAACCAGGCCGCGCCGCTCACCTTCCTGCTGCTGTTCGTGTTGCGGCTGTCGGCCAAGTTCAACCTGTACCTGGGCGTGCCCAATCTCAGCGACGAGGTGTTTCCCGCGCATCTGGCTTATCTCAAAAGCTATTTCCGCAAGCGCCGGCTGAACGCGCTGTTCCCGGTCTCGATCCTGGCCAGTGGCGCAACCGCCGCCTGGGCCTGGACGGTTGCGGAAGCCGCCCCCGCCGGCAGCGGCGCTGCGGCCGCGGGTGCGCTGCTCGCGGGGCTGGCGGTTCTCGGGCTCGTCGAGCATCTGTTTCTGGTCCTGCCGATGCGCGATGCGCGCCTCTGGCGCTGGGCCGCTTCCTCCACACGAGCGGCACAGGCCGCCATCACCGACGGACGGGGACGATCGCATGGACTATGAGGCATTTTTCGAAGGCGAACTCGCGGCGCTCCGCGACGATGGGCGCTACCGGGTGTTTGCCGAGCTCGAGCGCACTGCCGGCGCCTTTCCCGCCGCCGAACAGGTCATCCGCCGGACCCGGCGACCGGTGACGGTGTGGTGCTCGAACGATTATCTCGGCATGGGCCAGCACCCCGCGGTGCTCGAGGCGATGCATGCGACGATCGACCGGTGCGGCGCGGGCGCGGGCGGGACGCGCAACATCTCGGGGACGACCCACAGCCATGTGCTGCTCGAGGCCGAACTGGCCGATCTCCACGGGAAAGAGGCGGCGTTGCTCTTCACCTCGGGCTATGTCTCGAACTGGGCTGCGCTCGGCACGCTCGGCGCGCGGCTGCCCGGCTGCGTGATCCTGTCCGACGCGCTCAACCATGCGTCGATGATCGAGGGCATCCGCCACAGCCGCGCCGAGGTGCAGGTCTTCACGCACAACGACCCTGCGGATCTCGATCGCCGGCTGTCGCAAATCGATCCGTCGCGGCCCAAGATCGTTGCCTTTGAAAGCGTCTATTCGATGGATGGCGACATCGCGCCGATCGCCGAACTGCTCGACGTCTGCGAGGCGCATGGCGCATTGTCCTATCTCGACGAGGTGCACGGGGTCGGTCTCTATGGTCCGCGCGGCGGCGGCGTTGCCGAGCGCGAGGGGCTGATGGACCGGGTCACGGTGATCGAGGGGACGCTCGGCAAGGCCTTTGGCGTGATGGGCGGCTATATCGCCGCGTCGGCGGCGCTGTGCGATTTCGTCCGCAGCTTCGCCAGTGGCTTCATCTTCACCACCGCCCTCCCCCCCGCGCTCGCCGCGGGCGCGACCGCGAGCATCCGCCACCTCAAGGTGAGCCAGGTCGAGCGTGCGCGGCACCGCGATCGCGTCGCGACCGTCCGCCGCCGGCTCGACGCCGCCGGGATTCCCACGGTCGACAATCGAAGCCATATCATCCCGGTAATGGTCGGCGATGCGCACAAGTGCAAACGGATCAGCGACTGGCTGCTCGAACATCACGGCATCTATGTCCAGCCGATCAATTACCCGACCGTCCCCGTCGGCACGGAACGGCTCAGGCTGACGCCGTCGCCGGTGCATAGCGATGCCGATATCGACACGCTGGTGACCGCGCTCAGCGAGATATGGTCGCAATGCGCGCTGGCGCGGCGGGCGATGGCGGCCTGACCGGGTGCCGTCGGCGTCTAAAAGGCGCCGACGGCTCTGGACCGCCGCCGCCGGGCGTCACGCCGCCAGGTGTTTGTGCATCCGCCAGCGCCCAAGCGCGACAAGCGCGATCACCACGGGCACCGCCGCCGCCGTGGCGACGTCATGATGGACGCCTGGAATGGCCGTCAGCAGATAGCCGATGAGCGACACCAGATAATAGCTGATCGCGACGACGGAGAGGCCCTCGACCGTCTGTTGCAGCCGCAGCTGCACCGTCGCGCGACGGTCCATCGACAAGAGGAGGTCGCGATTCTGCTTGCTGAGCGCGATGTCGATCCGCGTCCGCAGCAGCTCGCTCGTCCAGGCCGCGCGCTGCGACAGATCCTCGAGCCGGGCCGAGAAGGAATCGCAGGTCCGGACCGCCGGCACCAGCCGCCGTTCGGTAAAATCGCCCAGTGTCTGATAGCCGCGCACCCCGCCGATCCGCAGGCTGGCAAGACGGTCGGTGCTCAACTGCGCATAGGCGCGCGTCGCGCTCATCCGATAGCGTGTCTCGGCGACGAGCCGGGCGAGCCGGGCGGACAGGTAGGTCAGCTCGTCGAGCAGCCGGTCGTCTTCGGATGTCCGTTCGGAGACCGCCTGGGTCAGATGCGCCAGACGCGATTCCAGATCCGTGACGCTCGGCGTCAGCCGCTGCGCCAGCGGCAGGCCGAGCAGCGCCATGTTCCGGTAATTGCCCAGTTCCTGAAGCCGCATGACGAGCTGCGCCGGTTCGTCCCGCTCGAGGCCTCGGTCGAGCACGAGCAGCCGGCCATAGCCGTCGGGGTTGAGCCGGAAATCCGACACGATCCGCGCTGCCCCGTCCGCGACATCGCACAGGATCGTCGCTTCCGATGCAAACCAGCGTTCGAGATCGTCAGGTGTCGGATCGCCCGCCGCGCGCGGCACCAGCGCGATCTGCGTTGCCCGGATGATCGCACCGGGCAGGTCCTTGAATATGGCCGACAGCGCGGGCTCGAACGGGCCGGGATCGAACAGCGACGGCGCGTATCGCGACGGCGTGCCGGCGGCGGCCCCGGCCCTGGCTTCTGCCCCAGCCTCAGTCTCGCCCGCACCGCCGCGCAACAGCGTATAGGTCGCGAATTCCGTATGGCGCTCCCACACCAGTGTCACCGGCCCCAGGCCCAGCACGCCATATTTCCCCGCCACGGGGACGATCTCGCGGCCCTGCTCGGCCAGCGCCGCGATATGCGCGCGGGCTGCGTCCGCTGCAGCCTCCTCGATCACGGTCACGATCTGCACCAGCCGGCACGGCGCGGCAAAGCGCGGCAGTCGCCGAAGGTGCATCTCCTCGGCTAGCGCCGCGCGCAACGGGTGATTGTGCATCGTCAGGCCCGCCCGGCCGATAGCGGTGAGATCCGCGCCCCCGGCGGCGCGGACCGCATCACTTTGCGTCCGTCATCGCCGCCGGCCGGGCAAAGGCGGCTGGCACCGCGACGCCGGCGCCCGGTCCACCCTCGGGCACCGCGCGGGCGATCGACGCGCCCCTCAGGATCGGCGCCTGGTCGATCATGCTGACCCCGCCCAGCGGCTTGTTGATGCCCTGGTGACAGGTGGTGCAGTTCACCTTGTAGGGATCGCCATGCGGCCCCTTGCGACTGGCCGGGAAGATCGGTTGCAGCGGTGTGATGTAGGTCTGGTTGATGTCGCGGACCATGCGGATACCGTAATAGGCCGTGCCCCGCTGCGCACTGCTGAGGTTCCACGAACGGAACGACTGGCTGTTGTGGCAATAGGTGCAATTGACCCCCAGCGCGCCGCTGACATGCATCATCAGCCCATAGGATTTCTCCGCCGCCTTGATCGAGACGATGTGGTTGGCGTTCGGGAACGCGCTGCTGCTGGCGACCCGGATCTGCGCCCGGCCGCCGAGATATTCGGCAAACGGATCATAGGGCAGCGACGCATAGCCGACATTCGGGTTCGGCGCGTTCTGGCCATGCCGGTTGCCCAGCACCTTGCCGGGCTCGGGCGTCCCCTCGGCGATCGCCCATTTATACGCGGGCACCGCATTGCCGCGATGGCAGGTGTAACAGGTCACCCCGGTCTGCTTGACATGGCTCGCCCAGCGACCGTTGATCGCCTGAGTCATCTGCAGCATCCGGCGCGCGACGATCTTGGTGTATTTCTCGTCCGACGCCATGTTTTCCGGATTGTGGCAGTAATTGCACCCCTGTTCGGGCGGCGCGACCCACTGGGTCATCTCGGCCATCAGATGGTCGAACCGTTCGCGGCCCAGCCCGGCGAGCACCTTCACATTCTCATAGCTCTCGCCCGCCGTGGGACCGCCCTCGGGCGGCAACGGATAGGGCGCTTCGGGTATCGCACTGGCCGCCGCGATCAGCTTGGGGTTGATGATCTGGTTCAGTCCGGCGCCGCGATAGCCCGTCTGCGTGGCTGTCTTGGGGCCGATCTCGCACCCCCCGAGCAGGACGAGCGCCACGCCGAGTACCATTGTCTTGGTGGGCGCCTTGGTGGGCGTCTTGGTGGGTAATGCGGTCATCGTACACCTCCCGGGAGCAAGGCGGGATCGACGACGCCGGTGTCCGGATAACCCGGCGCATAGCCGTGCAGCACCGCCCAGAGATACCAGTTGTCGACCACGGTCCCGGTCAGCAGGATCCCGATCGCGCCCGTCAGCGGGGTGAGCACCGCGAACCACCAAGCCCAGCGATGAATCGACTCGGCGGTTGCGTTGAACCCCATCGTCCAGCGCCAGAACAGCGCGCCGCGCTCGAACGCGGTGCCGCGGTCGGTGATCTGCTCGATCTCGCGTTCGCCGCCATAGCGGCCGATCGCCAGCACCGTCGCGCCGTGCATCGCGAACAGCATCGTCGAGCCATAGAGGAACGCGATCGAGAGGCAGTGGAACGGGTTGTAGAACAGATTGCCGTAACGGATCGAAAAGGCGGCGGTCCAATCGAGATGCGGGAAGATGCCGAACGGCACCGCCTCCGCCCAGCTGCCCATCAGCATCGGCCGGATGAAGCCGAGTGTCAGGATCAGCAGGATCCCCGCCGCGAACGCCCAGGCGACATGCGTCCCCATGCCGAGCGCGCGCGCGCGTAGGTACGTCCGCACGAACCACAGGATCAGCGACGCGCTCATGAAGAAGCCCGCCATCTGCCACCAGCCGCCTTCGGCAAGCGGCATCAGCAGCTTGAACCCCCATTGCGGGCCGGGCGGCTCGAGCGCGAGCCAGGGCAGCTGGCGCGCGAACTGGACCGGATCCCAGTTGACGCTGGCGGCCATGTTCAGCCCGATGATCTCGAACGACAGGAACGCACAGATCAGCGAGGCGAGGCCCAGCCTGCCGAGATAGATCGGACCGATCTGGGCCGCACCGAGCTTGCCCATCCAGTAATTATAGGTCCCCGTGCCGACCCGTGGGAAGCTGCCCGGGGGAAGTCGCGGTCCCGCCTCGAGCGGACCGCGCAGCTGCACCTGGGTGAACATGTTCTGATAGCGCGCCATCGCCATACCCCCTTCAGGACCAGATCGGCAGGTTGAGCCACCACGTCCACCATTCGGGCCAGCCGCGCGTCCAGAGCGGCCCCGAGATGATGATGCAGATCGCGCTCCAGAACCCCGCTGACAGCGCAAGGAACAGGCCCAGCCGGTGGATGCCGAGCGTCCCGATCGAATAACCGATCGTGTCGCGGAAGAACGCGTCCTCATATTCCGGCGACTTGACCGGTTCGCCCTCCGCCGGGTTGACCGCGGACAGCACGAGCGCGCCGTGGAACGCCAGCGCGCCCCCGGTCGTGAAGAAGAAGCTCACCGCGAGCATGTGCGCGGGATTGTAGTGGAAGTGGAGATATTGGTAGCCGGTGTTCGACACCCAATCGAGATGGCTGAAGATCCCGTACGGAAAGCCGAAGCCCCATGCGCCGAGCAGCCATGGTCGGACGACGACCAGCGAGACATAGGCGAAGATCGCGAAGCCATAGGCAAAGGGCACGTGATAGCCCATGCCGAGCTTGTTGCAGATCTCGACCTCGCGCAGCGCCCAGGACACGAAGGCCACGATCGCGCAGATCGTGATGACCTGCCAGAACCCGCCCTCGCGCAGCGGCGCCAGCCCCAGGCCATAGGCGATGTCGGGCGGCGCGATGCTGATCAGCCAGGGATTCCAGCTCGGCCCGAGCGAGGCGGCGTAGAAGATCAGCAACGTGCCGAGCAACGCGGAGATCGCGGTCGTGACGCCGAAGAAGCCGACGTAAAAGGGCCCGACCCAGAAGTCGAACAGGTCGCCGCCAAGCAGCGTCCCGCCGCGCACCCGGTATTTTCGCTCGAAGCTCAACAGCGCCATGGCACGTCTCCGTTTCCCCGTTTCGTCACGGCATCCCGTCACGCCGTCCCATCACCCGTGCCGATCGGCCGGGGTCGGGACTGCGGTGGAGCCAGGGGGTATGGGAGGACGGGTTCGGTCTGCCCCCGTCCTCCGCAACCGCCGATCGTCGCATCAACTGCCCGCGGGCGCGGTGACGGCGGGCGCTTTGTGCGGGCCATCGAGCCAGTTGAAGCGATCGGTGCTGAGCAGGATGAAGTGGATCAGCAATGCCAGCACCAGTAGGAACGTGAACAGAGCGACGAGCGAACGCCGCGGATCGAAGATCAGCCAGATTCTCCACATGACGTGGTTCCTCTCATTGGTTTGCGATTAGGGCGTGCGGCTCAAAACCAGGGGCGCCAGTTCCAGACCAGGAAATGCGCGATGACCGCGACGACGGTGAAGATCAGGAAGCTGGTGATGAACAGCTTGTGAAATTCCTTGGCCTCTTCGGGCGTGAGGTAGGTGCCAAGCCCCATCCTCTCGTCCTTGTCTCTCAGGTCGCTCATGATGACGTCTCCGTTGTTCCCGAGGAGAAGGGGAGCGTGAAACGCGCTCCCTGGATCCAGGCGGACCGGATGCCCGCGAGGAAGGAGTCACCCGCATCGGCACCGCTCGGGCCGGACGGGAAAGGCAGTGCCGGGGTCATCGCCCGCGGCTTTCGGTGATCGCGTGCGCGAGGCGGTCCGTGCTGATCGACGCTTCGCCCGCGCGGCGCGCGCCGCGTTCGGCCGCGTCGCGGATGCGCTTGGCGGCGGAGATCCGCACCAGCACCGGTTCGCGCTCGATCACCGCGTCGAGCGCGGCCTTGGCATCGTCGTCCCAGGCCACGTCGCGCTCGATCCGCGCCGGCGTCGCCTCGACCTGATCGAGCTGCCCCGCGAGCGGAAGGATGTGGAAAAGCGCGTCGAACAGCGCGTTGCACACTTCCTGGATCAGATAGGTCGCGCCGGCATAGCCCATGAACGGCGTACCGGTGTGCCGGCGGATCACCGCGCCGGGGAAGCTCGCCGGGATGTAGACACCCCGCGCGCCGGCCTCGGCCATGTACATCCGCTCGTTGAAGCTGCCGAAGACGATCAGCGGCGGATTGCTCCGGATCGCCTCGATCACCGCCTGGTTGTCGGGCTTCACCCCCGCCGAGCGCGCGAACGCGAAGTGACAAGGCAGTCCCATGTCGGTTTCTAGGAAGTTGCGAATACCCCGTGCGTAGGTTTCGGTCGCGACGATGCCGAAGCTCGCGGTGCCGAAGAAATCCTGCGTGACCGAGCGCCAGAGATCCCAGAGCGGCTTGATCGTCGTGTGCTTCTCGCGCGCGATGAACGGTTCGGGATCGAGCCCGAGCAGCTCGCCGAGTTTGCGCAGGAACAGCGTCGTGCTCTCCAGCCCGATCGGCGCCTGCAGATAGGGCCGTTCGAGCACCTCGCACAGTCCGCGTCCGAACTCGCGGTACAGGCAGACATTGACCTGCGCGTCGGCGAGCTTGCGGACATCGGCGAGATGGCTGCCGAGCGGGAAGACCATGCCCACAGTCGCGCCGA
Source organism: Sphingomonas sp. FUKUSWIS1 (assembly GCF_000733135.1). Taxonomy (NCBI): domain Bacteria; kingdom Pseudomonadati; phylum Pseudomonadota; class Alphaproteobacteria; order Sphingomonadales; family Sphingomonadaceae; genus Sphingomonas; species Sphingomonas sp. FUKUSWIS1. The sequence continues at coordinate 4,506 of NZ_JPJC01000083.1, read as the reverse complement.
TCCCCTCGATCAGGCGGCGGATCTCGGCGAGATCGGAGGGCATGTTGAAGCTGCCGTACATCGGCCCGATGATGTTGACCCTGGGGCGCTCGCCGGGCTTGGGCGGACGCGGCGCGGGGACTTTCTTCGGGCCGAACTGCGTCCACAGCCAGGTCAGCGCGCGGTCGCCCGACTGCCACTGATCCTCGTCGATCGTGCGCGGCAGGAAGCGCTGGATGTTGGTGCCCTCGGGCGTGACGCCGCCGCCGATCATCTCGGCGATCGACCCTGTCACCACCACCGCGGGCAGGTCCGGGTCGAGCGTCGCCCAGGCGCGCTTCATCGCGCCTTCGGTGCCGTCGCGCCCGAGCTCCTGTTCGCCAAGGCCCGTGACGACGATCGGCAGTTCGTGCGGCGGCAGCGCGTCTGTATAATGGAGCACCGAGGTGACCGGGAGATTCTCGCACCCCACCGGCCCGTCGATGATCACCTGCAATCCCTTGATCGCGGTGAAGGCATAGACCGCCCCCCAATAGCCGCCCGCGCGGTCATGATCGAGGATGAGGGTCATACCCCGACGCTTTCTTCGGCCTTCGCCGCAGCGATGCGTTTGGCGGCGTATTTCGCCTTGAATTCGGGCCGGTCGACCGGCGTGTCTTCCCACACACCTGCGGTCGCGCCCGTGCCGACACCGTCGAAGAACGCGGTCATCCGGTCGAACCGCGCCTGGTTGGCAAGCGCCGCGTTGACGACCAGCGCAAGGCTCCCCGCCCCCGCCGGCCCCATCAGCGGCCGCGCCGAGATAAGGTTGGTGAAATACAGCGCCGGGATCGCCTTCTGCTTGGCGTGCTGCACCACCGGCGTGGTGCCGATCGCGAGATCGGGGCCGAACGCGTCGACCGCGGCAAGATCCTGTTCGAGGCTGGCGCGATACTGGACCTGCACGCCGCGGCTCACCAGCCAGTCGCGATCGGGTTCGGACCAGGGCGTGCGCGGGCAGGCGGTGCCGACATAGGGCACGTCCGCGCCGCTTTCGATCAGCAGCCGCGCGACGAGCAGTTCGGAGCCTTCATAGCCCGACACGGTGATCCGCCCGGCGATCGGCCGCGCGGCGAGTGCGCCCTGGATCGCGGGGAGGAAGCGGTTCTTCGCGGCATCGACCTTGTCCTGCGCGATCCCGCACGCCGCGCCGATCGCGTCGAGCCACGCCGCGGTGCCGTCCGCGCCGACCGGCGCCGAGCCGACCACCGTCCGCCCCGCTGCCTCAAATTCGCGCACGCTGGCGGTGTAGAAGGGGTGTATTGCGGCCACCACCGCGCAATCGAGCGCCGCATAGAGCTCGCGCCATTCGCGGATCGGGACGACCGGGCCGGCCGCAAGCCCCAGCGGTTCGAGCAATAGCCCGATTCCTGGCGGGTCAGCGGGGAACATCTCGCCAAGGAGAGTCACGCTCGGCCGGTCCGGTCGTTGCTTTGGCGCGGCGACGGGGCCGCTCTCGGCCTCCTTGCGCGCATAGGCGAGCATCGCCCCCGCCAGCACGTCCTTCGCCTCGGCATGCGTCGGCACGCCGAAACCGGGAACGTCGATCCCGATGATCCGCACGCCATTGATCTGGTCGGGGAGCAATTGCAGCGGCACGCCCGACGCGGTCGGCACGCAGAGATTGGTCACGATGATCGTGTCGTACAAAGCCGGATCGGCGAGCTGGTGGACCGCGTCGCGGATGTCCTCGAACAATTTGCCGGTCACCAGCGTCTCGGACGAGAAGGGCACATAGCCGACGCTGCGTTTCGCACCGTAGAAATGCGAGGTGAAGGTCAGGCCGTAGACGCAGCACGCCGAACCCGAGAGGACGGTCGCGGTGCGGCGCATGCGAAGGCCAACGCGGAGCGATCCGAAGGCTGGGCACATGGATTGCGGCTGGTCGTGCGGGCCTTTTGGGTAGTCGGCGTCGTAGCGCGCGAGGATGTCGGATTTTCCGGCCAGTTCCGCGGCTTCGCGGAGGGTTGGCGCGCTACTGCACTTGAGCCCCTCCCCTTCAAGGGAGGGGTTGGGGTGGGGCAGTTCAGCAGACACGCCGCCGGAAGCAGGCACGGCCCCACCCCCAACCCAGTGAGGCGGTTCTTGGCCCTGTCCGGGGGACAGGGCTGCCGCCTCACTCCTGAAGGGGAGGGGCTTCGAAGCAGAAGAAGGAAGTCCCAGCTCAGACGGCATCGTACACGACCTCGAGCGTCGGCTTGGCCACATAGGCCACCCCGCGCATGTCCGCCTGGCTCGCAGGCTTCAGCGCATAATCCGCGCCCGTCACATCCGCCGAGAACAGCCCGAGCAACCCGTCCTGGTCGAGCGGTGTCGGACGCAGCGGCGGGGCTTCGGCGACATTGACCGCAAGCTCCTCGAACAGGCTCGCCCATTGCCCGCCGGGCTTGCCGATGATCTGGTAGTTCGCGCTCTTCTTGCGGATGTCCTCGTTCGCGGGGATCGCGGTCAGCACCGGGATGCCGACCGCGGCGGCGAACGCCTGCGCCTCGCCCGTGCCGTCGTCCTTGTTGAGGATCATCCCCGCGACGCCGACATTGCCGCCCATCTTGCGGAAATATTCGACCGCCTTGCAGACGTTGTTCGCGACATAGAGCGACTGCAGGTCGTTCGACGCGACGACGATCACCTTCTGGCACATGTCGCGCGCGATCGGCAGGCCGAAGCCGCCGCACACCACGTCGCCCAGGAAGTCGAGCAGGACATAGTCGAAGCCCCATTCGTGGAACCCGAGTTTCTCGAGCGTCTCGAACCCGTGGATGATCCCGCGCCCGCCGCAGCCGCGCCCGACCTCCGGGCCGCCCAGTTCCATCGCGAACACCCCGTCGCGCTGGAAGCAGACGTCCTCGATCCCGATCTCCTCGCCCGCGAGCTTCTTGCGCGAGCTGGTCTCGATGATCGTCGGGGTCGACTTGCCGCCGAACAGCAGTGAGGTGGTATCGCTCTTGGGATCGCAGCCGATCAGCAGCACGCGCTTGCCCTGCTGCGCCATCATGTAGCTGAGGTTCGCCAGCGCGAACGACTTGCCGCTGCCGCCCTTGCCGTAGATCGCGATGATCTGCGTGTCCTTGGTGACCGGGCCGGTCGGGACCGGATCCGGCTCCTGTTCGGCCTCGCCGCGCAGGGGTCCGGGATCGAACATGCTCATAGCGCTCTCCAGTCGAGGACCATCTTGACGCAATCGGGGTCGGTGAAGGCCTGCGGATAGGCGTCCATCGCCTCGCCGGCCGGTCTGGTGTGGCTGATCAGGCCGTCGAGCTCGAGCAGCCCGGTCTCGATCAGCGCGAGCACCGCGGCGATGTCCGCAGGGGTGAATTCGGCCGCGACCCGCATCCGCGCCTCGCGCAGGAATGCCGGCGGGAAGGCGAAGTACAGCCGATCGTAGAAGCCGGCCAGCACCACCTCGCCGCCCTTGCCGAGCCGCGCGAAGGCGAGGTCGAGGATATCGGCGGTCCCGCTCGCGTCGCAGATCGTGCGATAGTCGCAGCGCTCGTCGTCGGCCGGGTCGATCACGCGGTAGCCGGACCCGATCCGACGCGCCGGCTGGACCTCCCACACCGTCGGCGCACCCGCCCCCGAGGCGACCGCGATCCGCGCGATCAGCTGTCCTAATATGCCGTGACCGACGATCAGGTCGGGCGCGCCGCCGACCGCGATCGCGTGGTGCGCGGTGGCGGCGAGTGCGAGCAGCACGCCGTTGCGCCCGAGAGTCGCGTCGATCGGCACCGCGCGCGCACCGGGCAGGATCACGCGCCGGGCTGCCCCTCCGAACAAGCCGCGCGCCTGGCGATAGCAATTGGCGCCGGGGACGAAGACATATTCGCCGATCCGCGCGCGCGCATCGACACCGGCATCGACGATCCGCCCGACCGATTCATATCCCGGGACCAGCGGATAGCCCATACCGGGAAATTCGGGCATCCGACCGCTCCACAGCAGCCGTTCGGTGCCGGTGCTGATCCCGCTCCAGTCGATCTCGACGCACAGATCGGCATCGCCCATCGGCGTGAGCGACAGCGTGCGGAGCGCAAGCCTTTCCGGCGCTTCCAGTATGACCGCCAGTGCGTCCATACGTCCGTTGCCCACCGCTCCGTCCTCCATCAGATCATGGCCGTAATCTGCTCTAGACAGATAAGGTTGTCAACTTGATTGGACACATTATCGTGTCGCGGTGATCACACAGGCGATGAGCGGCAGCGCGGTGCGCCGGGTGCGGACCTGGCCGAAGCCCGCGGCGTGCAGCATCGCGCGGATCTCCGCGACACTGCGCGGTCGCCCGGTGCCCATGGCGAGCAGGTAGAAGCCGAAATACGCATCGCCGGACCGCTCCGCACCGGGCGTCTGCGCCATCGGTTCGGCGATCAGCAAAGTCCCGCCGGGGGGCAGCGCGGCATGGATACGACGCAGCAACGTCAGCGCCACCGCGTCGTCATGATCATGCAGGACGCGCACCAGCGTGATCAGATCATAGCCCTCGGGGAGCGGATC
>NZ_JPJC01000082.1:5490-12507 GCF_000733135.1 Sphingomonas sp. FUKUSWIS1 | reverse complement strand
GGGGCGGTGCGCGACACCCTGCTCGGCCTGACGCCGGCCGATACCGGCGCGATCGACATCGACATCGCAACCAGCCTCCCCCCGCAGGAGGTGCTCGAACGGCTCGAGGATGCGCGGATCCGCGCGGTGCCGACCGGGCTTGCGCATGGCACGATCACCGCGGTGACCGAGGGTGGAACCGTCGAGATCACGACGCTGCGCCGCGACGTCGCGACCGATGGGCGGCATGCGACGATCGCCTACACTGATGACTGGCGCGAGGATGCGGCGCGCCGCGATTTTACGATCAACGCGCTCTATGCCGATCCCGTCAGCGGCGAGATCTTCGACTATTTCGGTGGCCTTGACGATCTGTCCGCAGGGCGCGTGCGCTTCATCGGTGATCCCCTGCAGCGGATTGCGGAGGATCATCTGCGGATCCTGCGCTTCTTCCGCTTTCACGCGCGGTTCGGGACCCAGATCGACGCCGCCGGGCTGGAGGCGTGCACCGCCCGCGCGAACGACCTGATGGCGCTGTCCCGCGAACGGATCGCCGCCGAACTGCTCAAGCTGCTCGTCGCGGCGCGCGCCGTTGCGGTGATCGCACTGATGGTCGAGCGCGGCATCTGGCGTGCGGTGCTGCCCGAGATCGACGCCGACGGGGTCGCACGGCTGGCCGCGCTGGTCGATCACGAACATGCCGCCGGCATTGCGCCCGATCCGATCCGCCGTCTGGCCGCATTGATCCCCGCCCGCGACGGCGATGTGGTCGCTGCACGGCTGAAACTGTCGAACACCAATCGCAAACGCGTCGTCGCGGCGACGCAGGGGATTGGGGACGAAGGCCCGCGCGCACTCGCCTATCGCCACGGCGTGGCTGGCGCGATCGACCGGTTGCTGATCGCAGGCGCGGACGTCGCACCGATTGCCGACTGGTCGCCGCCGGCATTTCCGATCAGCGGGGGCGCGCTGGTCGAACGCGGCCTGCGCAAGGGCCCCGACGTCGCGGCGATGCGCCGACGGATCGAGACGCAGTGGATCGCGGAGGGCTTTCCCGATCAGGCCAGAGTCGATGCGATCGCGGACAAGGCGGTCACCGAAACGCTCGCCTGAACCTTCAGGCCAGGATCGGCACCCGGCTGAAGATCGACTCGAACGCCTGAGCCGCCTCGAGCGGCCGCGCGAAGACATAGCCCTGGCCATAAGTGCATCCGAGCGCCGCGAGCGTCTGGGCCAAGTCGCCCGTCTCGATCCCCTCCGCGGTCGTCTGCATGTTGAGCGCCTGCGCGAGACTGAGGATCGCGCGGACGATCGACACCTTGTCGCGGTCCGCCAGCATCCCCGTCACGAAGCTCCGGTCGATCTTCAGCACATCGATCGGCAGTTTCTGGAGATAGGCGAGGTTGGAATAGCCGGTCCCGAAATCGTCCATGGCGAGCGTCGTGCCGAGATCCTTCAGCGCGTGCATCGCCTGCGCAATCCGGTCCGGGTCGGACACGATCGCACTTTCGGTCAATTCGAGCGTGAACCGGTCGCCGCCGAGTCGCGAGCGAGACAGCGCCGACTCGACCACCGGCGCGATCGCATCGCGCTGCAGCTGGATCGCCGACAGGTTCACTGCGACGCGAACGCCGCAATGCCCGCCGGCACGCACGTCCCACGCCGCCAGCGTCCGCGCCGCCGCATCGATCGCCCAGCGCCCCAGTGGAACGATCAGCCCTGATTCCTCGGCAACCGGAATGAACTGTGTCGGCGGGATCTCGCGACCATCCTCGTCGGTCCACCGCGCCAGCGCCTCGAACGCGACGATACGCCCGGTCGCGAGATCGCAGATCGGCTGATAGGCGAGCCGCAGCCGGTCATTCTCGATCGCGCGACGCAGCGCGGTCTCCATGCCGAACTGTTCGCGCGCGATCACGAATTCCTGGCGCTGATAGCATTCGGTCCGACCCGTCGCCTTGCCGCGCTTCACCGCGAACTGCGCGTGCCGGATCATCTCGGCGGTGTCGCCGGTCTCGTCCCGACCATAGGCGATGCCGATCGAGCATTCGACGCGGATCTCGTAATCGGTCAGGCGGAACGGCGCGATCAACGCGCGCTGAATCCGGTCGGCGAGACGCAGTGCCTCTGCGGGATCCTCGTCGATCGTCATCAGCACCGCAAACTGCCCGCCGCCGACCCGCGCCAGCGTATCGCGCACTCGCAGCGCGCCCTTGATCCGCCGTGCGACGGTGATCAGCATCTCGTCGCCGACCAGCGATCCCAGACACGCGTTCAGCCGCCCGAACCGGTCGATATCGATCGCCAGGACCGCGCGTGCGGCGTGATCCTCGACCGCCTCGACCAGATCCTCGAACCCTTCGCGGTTGAGCAGCCCGGTCAGGCTGTCGGTGGTCATCTCGCGCCGCATGCTGCGTTCGGTATGGATCTGCGAGGTCCGGTCGACGAAGCTCAGCGTGCACCGGTCGTGGATCGCTGCGCTGCTCCGCGCGATCGTCACGCGGTAATGCCGGCAATCGATCGTGTCGCCAAAGGCCCAGTCGAAGTCGAGTCGGGTCTGCGACGTCAGCAGAAAGGCGATGATCCGATCGCCCAGATCGGCGATCATCGGCGACCGTGCCGCGACGACGCCCAGCCCGGCCAAACGATAGGCCCGGTTCATCGCGAACAGCTCGAGCCTACCATTCTCGAGCGTCAGGTGGACCATCGGAATCGGGCTCAACTCGAGGCCGCGCGCGACGAGTTCAGCCGAGACGGTTGCCGGTTGTTCGGCCTCGTGAAGAACCCATTCCATAGTCCTGCCTAACCCGGCTTCGTTAAGGCCGCGTGAAATTTACAAAAGACCCAAAACGAGTACGATTATTTCAACGCCGGTTCAGACAGCCCGGCACCAGTCCGCAATGACCCGGCCGCCGGCTCCCGATTTACCCTGGAGTCAGATCGCGATGGTCAGCACGCATCGCCTTAGCATAGCCGAATTTCAGCCGAATCGGTTGTCGCGGGGAAAACCTGTGGGGGGCATGCGCCCGGCCGCGCCGCGCGCCGTGCGCCACGGCCCCAGATCCGCCTCGGTCCGCGTGCGCTTGGTCTCGCCGCCCATCGCCCAGCTCAGGCCGTTGGCGAACACGAAGGTGATCGCATCCGCCAGCCCGCCGTCGCGGTAGCGCTGGAGTTGCACCCCCTGCCCGCGATTCATCTCGACCAGCTCGTTGATCGGGAACACTAGCAGCTTGCGATTGTCGCCGATCGCCGCGACATAATCGTCCGCGGGGTCGACCGGGCGGACCAGCTTCACCTTCTCGCCGATCCGCGGCGTCATCACCGTCTTGCCCTTGCGCGTCTCCGCGATCACGTCCGCCGCCGTCGCGATGAACGCGCGGCCGTCAGTCGCCGCGACCATCAGCTTGGCCTGCCGCGCCGCGGGCAAGAGCGCGACGATCCCGACGCTGCCGTCGAGGTCGATCATCGCGCGCACCGGCTCGCCAAAGCCGCGCCCGCCCGGCAGCTTGTCCGCCGCCAGCGTGAAGAACCGCCCATTCTCGGCCGCGAGCAACAGCTTGTCCGTCGTCTGCGCATGGAAGGCGAAGGCGGGGCCGTCGCCCTCCTTGAACTTCAGCGCCTCGGGGCTGGCCAGGTCATTATGCCCGCGCATCGCCCGGATCCAGCCGCGCTGCGACAGGATGACGGTGATCGGCTCACGCTCGATCATCGCCTCGAGCGGGATGTCGCGGGTCGGCGCGGCCTCCTCGATCGTCGTGCGCCGCTTGCCGAGCAGCGTCTCCGCGCCATAGCGGTCGCGGATCTTGCGCAGGTCCGCCTTCATCCGCTTCTTCTGCAGCTTGGGATCGGCGAGCAACGCGGTCAGCGTCGCCTGTTCCTTGTCGAGCTTGTCGCGCTCGGTCTTGATCTCGAACTCTTCGAGCCGGCGAAGCGACCGCAGCCGCATGTTCAGGATCGCCTCCGCCTGACGATCGGTCAGGTTGAACTCGGCGATCATCACCTTTTTCGGCTCGTCCTCGGTGCGGATGATCTCGATCACGCGGTCGAGATTGAGATAGGCGATCAGATAGCCGTCGAGCAGCTCGATCCGGTCCGCGATCTTCTCCAGCCGATGCTGGGTCCGCCGCGTCAGCACGACGAACTGATGCTCGACCCAGGCCGACAGTGCCTCGCGCAGCGACATCACGCGCGGCGTGCGATCCTTGTCGAGCACGTTGAGGTTGAGGCTCACCCGCGTCTCGAGATCGGTCAGCCGGAACAGCCCGTCCATCAGCACCTGCGGATCGACCGTCCGGCTCCGCGGTTCCAGCACGATGCGGATCTCGGCGTCCGATTCGTCGCGCACGTCCGCCAAGATCGGGAGGCGCTTGGCGTTGATCAGGTCGGCGATCTGTTCGATCAGCTTGCCCTTCTGCACGCCATACGGGATCTCGGACACGATCAGCGTCCACATCCCGCCCTTTTCGCGCTCGATCTCCCAGCGCGCGCGCACCCGGAACCCGCCGCGCCCGGTGGCATAGGATTCGCGGATCACCGCGGGCGGATCAACGACCAGCCCGCCGGTCGGAAAGTCCGGCCCGGTCACATGCGCCAAGATCGCGTCATTGTCGGCATCGGGCTGATCGACCAGCAGGATCGCCGCCTCGATCAGCTCGGCGGCGTTGTGCGGCGGGATGCTCGTCGCCATCCCGACCGCGATCCCGCTCGCGCCATTGGCGAGAAGATTGGGGAACATGCCAGGGAACAGCTCAGGCTCCTCGTCCTCGCCATTGTAGGTCGGGCGAAGATTGGCCGCATCCTCGTCGAGCCCGTCCATCAGGTCGACCGCGACCTGCGTCAGCCGTGCCTCGGTATAGCGGTACGCGGCGGCGTTATCCCCGTCGATATTGCCGAAATTGCCCTGCCCGTCGACCAGCGGATAGCGCAGCGAGAAGGTCTGCGCGAGACGGACCATCGCGTCATAGACCGACTGGTCGCCATGCGGATGATATTTGCCGATCACGTCGCCGACGACGCGCGCGCATTTCTTGTAGCCCTGGCTCGGATCGAGCTTCAGCAGCCGCATCGCCCAGAGCAGCCGCCGGTGCACCGGCTTCATCCCGTCGCGCACATCGGGCAACGACCGCGCGGTGATCGTCGAGAGCGCATAGACGAGGTACCGCTCGCTCAGCGCGCTGTCGAAGGGGGCGTCGACGATGGAATCGAAGGGATCTTTGAAATCGGTGACCATAGTTGCCTTGTGGATAGCAAGCGCGGCCCAAAGGTTCCACTGTTGTTCTCAACACCCCGACCAGAATGCCCTGTCCTCATCCCCGGCCCGTCACCCTGACGAACATCAGGACCCACGAGCAAAGCCCCCCACCGATATTGCGTCCACCCGCGACGTCCGCCACCGTCAGACCATGACCGCTCCTGCGTTCGTTACCTGCTCCCCGAAAGGCCACGCAACACCATGATCCGCCTTGCCTTTCTCGCGCTCGCCGCCATCTCCACACCGGTGACCGCCGAACCGCCCGCACCCAAGCTCCTGACATGGCCCGACCTCGTCAAACGCCCGAAGCCCAGCCCAGACGCGACCATCGCCTATGGTCCCGACCAGATGCAGAAGGTCGATGTCTGGCGGCCGAAGGGCAAAGGCCCCTTCCCGGTCGTCGTGATGGTCCATGGCGGCTGCTGGACGACGAGCATCGCCGATCGCAGCCTGATGAACTGGGTCGCGGACGATCTTCGCAAGGACGGCATCGCGGTCTGGAACATCGATTATCGCGGCGTCGACCGCGCCGGCGGGGGTTATCCGGGGACCTTCGAGGACGCGGCGAAGGCGACCGACGCGCTGAGCGCGAACGCGGCGACCTTCAGTCTCGACACGCGCCGCATCGTCGCGATCGGCCATTCCGCCGGTGGCCATCTCGCGCTCTGGCTCGCCGCCCGCGCGAAGCTTCCTGCTGCCAGCCCGCTTCACAGCAGCGCGCCGCTGCACATCGACCACGTCATCAGCCTCGGCGGCCTGCCCGATCTTGAGGCGACGGCGGCCACCCCCGCCAATGGCTGCGGCACGGAGGTCGTCGCCAAGCTCGTCGGCATGCCCAGCGCGGCCCGCGCGGACGTGTACGCCGACACCTCGGTGCCGCGCCTTCTCCCGCTCGGCATAGTGCAGGACCTCGTCAACGGTCGCGAGGACCGGATCATCCCCTTCCCCTTCGCCACCGACTATGTCGCCAAGGCAAAAACCGCAGGCGACACCGCCCTCCTCCACACCATCCCGGCAACCGGCCATGTCGAACTCGTCGCACCCGAGACAGCGGCCTGGGCGGAGGCGAAACGGCTGATCGCGGCTGCCCTGAAATGACCGTGAACCCGCCCGTATCTACAAAGGCCCGACCATGACCCTCGACGAAGTCCGCGCGCTTGACGCCGCCGATCCTCTGGCAGCGTACCGGGAGCAGTTCGCGCTGCCGGAAGGCGTGATCTATCTCGACGGCAATTCACTCGGCGCGCTTCCCAAGGCGACGCCCGCCGCGCTCGCCGACGTCGCGACCCGCCAATGGGGCGACCGGCTGATCCGCAGCTGGAACGAGGGCTGGATCGACGCGCCGCAGCGGATCGGCGCGAAGATCGCCCCACTGATCGGCGCCGCCGCGGACGAGGTGATCATCGGCGACACGACCTCGACGCATCTGTTCAAGGCGCTGGTCGCGGCGTTGCGCGCCAATCCCGACCGCCACACGGTGATGAGCGAGGCCGGCAATTTCCCGACCGACCTCCATATCGCCGAGGGTGCGGTCGCCTGCGTCCCCGGCGCCCGGCTGAAGGTGGTCGCGCGCGCGGATCTCGCAGAGGCGCTCGACGAGGACACCGCGGTGCTGCTGCTCACCCATGTCCACTACAAGACCGGCGAGCGCTTCGACATGACCGCCTGGACCGCCCGCGCACATGCGACGGGCGCGCTCATGCTCTGGGACCTCAGCCACAGCGTCGGCGCGGTGCCGATCGACCTGAACGGCGCCGAAGCCGATCTGGCGGTCGGCTGCACGTATA
>NZ_JPJC01000082.1:0-5385 GCF_000733135.1 Sphingomonas sp. FUKUSWIS1 | reverse complement strand
CGCCCGCCTTTATCTATGTCGCCACGCGCTGGCAGGACAGGCTCGCCAGCCCGCTGTCCGGCTGGATGGGCCACGCCGCGCCCTTCGCGTTCGAGGACGCCTATCGCCCCGCGCCGGGGATGAAGCGCTGGCTCGCGGGCACCCCCGCGATGCTGTCGACCGCCGCGCTCGAAACCGCGCTCGACCTCTGGGCCGACATCGACCAGCACGCCGTCGCCGCCAAGAGCGCGCGTCTGTTCGACATCCTCGCCGCCGCCGGCGACGCGCTCGGCCTCGACTGTGTCAGCCCGCGTGATCCCGCCCAGCGCGGCAGCCATATCAGCTTCCGCCACCCCCATGCGCATGCGATCACACAGGCGCTCATCGCGCACGGCGTCATCGGCGACTTCCGCGACCCCGACATCCTCCGCCTCGGCCTGACCCCGCTCTATCTCAGTTATGAAGACGTCTGGTGCGCGGGCGAGATGCTGCAAAAGATCCTCGAAACCGGAGAGTGGCAGAATCCGCAGTATTCGGAACGACTTGCCGTTACCTGAAAATAGCATCCTTCGCTGCCGGCCAAGAGTTGTAAAATAACGCGGCTTCACGTCCGACGAACCAGCCCTGACTTTCATTGCATGATCTGTTAGCCGATAGGCGCGACGCATGGGGAGCGTCGCGCCGCGGGGGCGTAACAGTGACAATCAAACAGTCGGGTCATGTCGAATTATACGGCATTCAGATGCTGCGTGCGATCGCGGCGCTGGCCGTCGTCGTCCATCACACGCTGGAGGAGTCGGGGGGTGCGATCGGAAAGTTCAGCCCCGACTGGCTGACGACATCGGGCGCATCGGGCGTCGACATATTCTTCGTCATCAGCGGCTTCATCATGTTTCACGTCACGTTCAGGGATCGCCGCGGCCCGCCGACACCCGGGACTTTCCTGTTCCGCCGCGCAACCCGCATCTACCCCTTCTACTGGTTGTGCTGCCTCGCCGTCCTGACGATCTCGGCGATGGGATTCCTTGCCTCCAACCATTATCCCGCACGGACGATCGCCGGCGCGCTGATCCTGCTGCCGGGCAATGCGCTACTCGGAACCGCGTGGACGCTCGTCTTTGAAATGTATTTCTACCTTCTGTTCGCGGCCACGCTCTGGGCGCGCTCGGCGACGCTATCGGTGATCGCAACGATTGCGGCGATCCTGTGCCTGCAGGTCGCGGGCTCGCTGATGCCTGCGACCGCCACCGCCAAGTTCCTAGCAAGCCCGCTATCGCTTGAATTCTGCTTCGGCCTCGTCCTGGGATATGGCTATGCCGCCTGGATGCGCCGCGGCCGGGCCTGGCCCGTGCCGCCCGTCATGGCACTTGTCGCGATGGCGGTCATGGCCGTCGTGCCGCTGTTCGTCGCGCACGACGCCACCACCAGTCTGCCCGAACTGCCACGCATCGCGGCGTGGGGCCTTCCCGCAGTCGTCGTCGTCGCCAGCGTCTTGACGATCGGTGCACCACGCACCGCGGTTGCGCGGTTCCTCGTCCTGCTCGGTGATGCCTCCTATGCGCTGTATCTCACCCATGCCTTCGTAATGATGGGCTATGGATGGCTGGTGAAGATTCCCGCGGTCAGCCGACTGCCGCAGCAACCCGTCGTGGTCCTGATCGTCATCATCGCGATCATCATCGGCCTGCTCGCCCATCTGCTGGTCGAGAAACCGCTCCTCGGTCTCGTTCGCCGACTGACCCCGACCCGCCCCGCCCGGGCGGCGCCGGTGGACCAGCCGCTTCCCGAAGTCGCCGGATAGCATCGACAGCCCTGCATTCCGTTCACACCGGCACGCCGATCCGATTGCACCGCCCGCGCCCTTCGCCTATAGGCGCGGCCTATTCCGGCCTCGGCTCCGCGAAGATTATCGTGGGGGTCGGGGCCGCTCAATTTTCAGGGGACCGCGCATGGCTCGCCGCCGCCAGATCTACGAAGGCAAGGCCAAGATCCTCTACGAGGGTCCCGAGCCCGGCACGCTGATCCAGTATTTCAAGGACGACGCGACCGCGTTCAATGCCCAGAAAAAGGGCACGATCAACGGCAAGGGCGTGCTCAACAACCGGATTTCCGAGCACATCTTCACGCTGCTCGATCATATCGGCGTGCCGACGCACTTCATCCGCCGGCTTAACATGCGCGAGCAGCTGATCCGCCAGGTCGAGATCGTCCCGATCGAGGTCGTCGTGCGCAACGTCGCCGCGGGTTCGATCTCGAAGCGTCTTGGAATCGAGGAGGGCACCAAGCTGCCCCGCACGATCATCGAATATTACTACAAGGACGATGCACTCGGCGATCCGATGATCTCCGACGAGCATATCGCCGCGTTCGGCTGGGCGAGCCAGGAGGAGATGCACGACATCGCCGACCTCGCGATCCGCGTGAACGATTTCCTGTGCGGGCTGTTTGCCGGCGTCGGCATCCGCCTCGTCGACTTCAAGCTCGAATTCGGCCGCATCTTCGACAATGATTATGGCCGCATCATCCTCGCGGACGAGATCAGCCCCGATGGCTGCCGTCTGTGGGACATGGAAACCAACGAGAAGATGGACAAGGACCGCTTCCGCCGCGATCTCGGCGGCGAAGTCGAGGCCTATCAGGAGGTTGCACGCCGTCTTGGCCTGTTGCCCGAAGGTGGCGACAATTCGGTCCTCGACCTCGAAAAGCATCGCAAGAACCGGGGCAAGTAAATGAAACTCAAGGTTTTCGTGACACTCAAACCCGGCGTGCTCGACCCGCAGGGCCGCGCCATCCATCACGCACTCGGCAGCCTCGGCTTCGACGGCGTGCAGGACGTCCGCCAGGGTAAGCTGATCGAGCTGGAGGTCGCCGACGATACCGACGACGCGACGATCGACGGCATGTGCCGCAAGCTGCTCGCCAATACGGTGATCGAGAATTACCGGGTCGAGAAGGCATGAAGACCGCGGTCATCGTCTTCCCCGGCTCCAACTGCGACCGTGACATCGCCGTCGCGCTGGAAACGGTGACCGGCGTCAAGCCGACCATGGTCTGGCACGGCGACGCCGACCTGCCGGGCGATGTCGGGCTGGTCGCGGTGCCCGGCGGCTTCTCCTACGGCGATTACCTGCGCTCGGGCGCGATCGCCGCACGCTCGCCGATCATGCGCGCGGTCGTCGAGGAGGCGGGCAAGGGCCTGCCCGTGCTCGGCATCTGCAACGGCTTCCAGGTGCTGACCGAGGCGGGGCTCCTGCCCGGCGCGCTGATGCGCAACCAGGGGCTGAACTTCGTTTGCCGTGACGTCGCGCTGACTGTCGAGACGTCCTCGAGCCGCTTCACGTCTGGCTATAGCGCTGGCGAACACGTCTCCTTCCCGGTCGCGCATCATGACGGCAATTACTTCGCCGACACCGAGACGCTCGACCGCCTCGAAGGCGAAGGCCGCGTCGCCTTCCGCTATGCCGAGAGCGTCAACGGATCGGTGCGCAACATCGCTGGCCTGCTCAACGACAAGGGCAACGTGCTCGGCATGATGCCGCACCCCGAACGCCGGATCGAAGCGGCGCATGGCGGCACGGATGGCCGACGGCTGTTCGAAGGTCTGATGGAAGCCGTCAGCGCTTAATCGGGTTCGTCACCCTACCCCACCCCATCCGTTTGCCATGAGCGAAGTCGAAGGGCCTGAGACCCAGGTGCTTCGACTTCGCCCAGCACGAACGGGTGGGGGCGGAAGCGGATCGCATGCGACAGGCTCAAACCCGCGTCCGGAACGGCGAGAAGTCCGTCCCCTCGTCATACACATCGACCCCCTCGCGCCGCTTGAGCCACCCCACCGCGACATAGGTTAGCGGCGTCAGCAGCACCTCCCACGACACCTTCAGCGCGAACTGGCTGACCATCACCATCAGCATCGCCTCGACCGGCCAGTCGGGCGCGCCGTAAAAGGCCAGTGGATAGAAGATCAGGCTGTCGAACGCCTGCCCTACCACCGTGCTGCCGATCGTCCGCGTCCACAGCATGCGCCCCTTGGTCCAGATCTTCATCCGCGCGAGCACGAAGCTGTTGGCAAATTCGCCCACCCAGAACGCACAGATCGAGGCCAGCACGATCCGCGGAACCTGTCCGAACACCGACTCATACGCCGCCTGCCCCGTCCACCCCGCGTCCGGCGGCAGCGCGACGACCACCGTCGACATGAACACCATGAAGAGCATCGCGCCGAACCCGGCCCAGATGCAGCGGCGCGCGCGCGCATAGCCGTAGACTTCGGTCAGCACGTCGCCGATCACATAGCTGACCGGAAAGAACAGGATCCCCGCGCCGAACGGCCAGGCACCGATGAACGGCAGGTCGATCACCGCCCGCTTTCCCGCGCCGATGACGTTGGACAGCAGCAGGATCGTGACGAATGCCGCCATCACGAAATCGAAATAGCGGAACTGTTCGCTGCGCATGGCAGTGGCCGCCATGGGTTCGGGCGCGTCGTGATCCACGATATTCATCACGTCGTTATGATGACGGTTCCAAGCTCGTGCAATGCACGCTAATCGGAAGCCGTGCGCGCCCGTAGCTCAGTTGGATAGAGCAAGGAGCTTCTACCTCCTCGGTCGGGGGTTCGACTCCCTCCGGGCGCGCCAATTTTCCTAACGGTCTCGGCGATAGGTCGCGAGATAGGCGATCACGTCGGCGCGCTGCTGCGCATCGGACAGACCGGCAAAGCGCATCGTCGTCCCCGGCACCACACCCTGCGGTGCCCGCAGCCACGCATCGAGCCGCGCCGCATCCCAGCGCCCGCCCATCGCCTGTAACGCCGCGGTATAGGCAAAACGTGGTCGGCGTTGCGCGACGGGGCCGTCGACCACGTCGTAAAGATTGGGACCATCGGTATCCGGGGCGTCAGCACCGATCGTGTGGCAGGCCTTGCACTGAACGAACACGCGCGCACCCGCCACGGGGTCGCCCGTCAGCGTCCCGACCACCACCCGGCGTTCCACAGCGGCGGCATCCCGGCCATCGCCCGTCTGCTGGCATGCGCCGACGAGCATCAGCCCAAGTGTCACCCCGATCCTCCGCATGCCTTCGCTCCGATACCACCGGCCCGTCCGAACGGCCGCGCCCCCCGCCTAGCGCAGATTTTCGGGCGAAACGAGGCAGCGGCGTGACGAGCGGTGCTGTCAAGTTTCGCCGCCAATGCTAGCTTGTCGTCAGCGACGCAGTGCCGATACGGCATCGCGTCCTCGGCGCCCCGCCCGGATACGAGAGTGTCGCACGGACGGGCGGGGCGCCCCGTTCATTTTCAATTCACGACTGCTTGGCATAAGCCATGGGCAGAGGCGTTGCCGAGTATCGCGTAACCTTCAGCGCCCCGCCAGTTTTCAGTCACACGGGCCGGCGGGGCGCGCAGCA
>NZ_JPJC01000081.1:6666-13638 GCF_000733135.1 Sphingomonas sp. FUKUSWIS1 | reverse complement strand
TAGGCGGGCGCAAGCGCGGCGACCGCGCCGGCATCCTTGGCATCGAGCCGGTCGCGCAACGTCGCGACCTGATCGGGCGCGACCGGCAGCGGGCCCGCCGCAAGCGTCGACACCAGATCGGGCAGCGTGAAGTCGATCGACGCGCCGCGGACCTCGGCCGCGCCGAGCATGTCGACCGCGACCGCGACGACCTCCTGCGCGGCGGCGACCGAATCAAGCCCGATCAGCTCGCAACCGATCTGCCGCGTCTCGCGCGCGGGCGCGAGCTGCGACGCGCGCAGCTTGAGCACGGAGCCGGCATAGCTCAGCCGCACCGGCCGCGGGTGATGCCCCATCCGCGTGGCCGCGATCCGCGCGACCTGCGCGGTGATGTCGGGCCGGATCGCGAGCGTACGCTGCGACACCGGATCGACAAACCGCACCGCATCGTGCAGGCCGCCGGCCTTCAACCGCATCTCTAGCCCGTCGGCAAATTCGGCCAGCGGCGGATCGACGCGCTCATAGCCGTGCAGGCGTGCAGCCTCGAGCACACGCGCTTCGAGCGCGGCTGCCGAATCGGCGAAAGGGGGCAGGCGGTCTCGAAAACCTTCGGGGAGCAAAGCAGTCATGCGCGTGCCTCTAACCACTTCGCCCCCCGTTCGCGAGCCTTAGAAGTTGAGACCCATCGCGGTCTTAACCCCCGGCAGCGCGCGCACCTTCGTCAGCAGCTCCGGCGTCACCGCCTCGTCGACCGACAGCAGCAGCACCGCCTCGCCGCCCGCCTGGCGGCGGCCGAGATGGAAGGTGCCGATATTGACCCCCGCCTCGCCCAATGCCGTCCCGAGACGACCGATGAACCCCGGCGCATCCTCGTTGACGACATAGAGCATCGGCCCCGCCAGATCCGCCTCGATCTTGATCCCGAGCAGCTCGACCAGACGCGGCGCCGAATCGCCGAACAGCGTGCCCGCGACCGAGCGCTCGCCATCCTCGGTCCTGACCGAGACACGCAGCAGCGTGTGGTAATCCGCCTCGCGCTCGGTCCGCACCTCACGCACCTCGAGCCCGCGTTCGCGCGCCAGTACGGGGGCATTGACCATGTTGACGGTGGCGGTCTGCGTCTGGAGATAGCCCGCCAGCACCGCGCTGGTGATCGGCTTGGGGTTCAGTTCGGCCGCCGCGCCCTCGGTGTGCACCGAGATTCGCGTCACCGCGCCATGCGTCAGCTGCCCGACCAGCGCACCAAGCTTTTCCGCCAGCGCCATGTACGGCTTCAGCTTGGGCGCTTCCTCCGCCGACAGCGACGGCATGTTGAGCGCGTTGGTGACGCCGCCCGACATCAGGAAATCGGCCATTTGCTCGGCGACCTGGATCGCGACATTGACCTGCGCCTCGGTCGTCGACGCGCCAAGATGCGGCGTGCTGATGAAGTTCGGCGTGTTGAACAAGGGCGAAGCCTTGGCGGGCTCCTCGACGAACACGTCGAGCGCCGCGCCACCGACCTGGCCCGAATCGAGCGCCGCCTTCAGCGCGACCTCGTCGATCAGGCCACCGCGCGCGCAGTTGATGATCCGCACGCCCTTCTTGGTCTTGGCGAGCGCCTCGGCCGAGAGGATGTTGCGCGTCTGATCGGTCAGCGGCGTGTGCAGCGTGATGAAATCGGCACGTGCGAGCAGCTCGTCGAGCGTGACCTTCTCGACGCCGATCTCGATCGCGCGCTCGGGCGTCAGGAACGGATCGAATGCGACGACCTTCATCTTGAGCCCGCGCGCACGGTCGGCGACGATCGAGCCGATATTGCCCGCGCCGATCAGGCCGAGCGTCTTCGACGTCAGCTCGACACCCATGAAGCGGTTCTTCTCCCACTTGCCCGCCTGGGTCGAGGCGTCGGCCTCGGGCAGCTGGCGGGCGAGCGCGAACATCAGCGCGATCGCATGCTCGGCGGTGGTGATCGAGTTGCCGAACGGCGTGTTCATCACGACCACGCCCTTCGCCGAGGCGGCGGGGATGTCGACATTATCGACGCCGATGCCCGCGCGGCCGACGACCTTGAGGTTGGTCGCGTGCTCGAGGATCTCCTTGGTGACCTTGGTCGAGCTGCGGATCGCGAGACCGTCATACTCGCCGATCATCGCCATCAGTTCGGCGGGCGTCTTGCCGGTGATCTCGTCGACCTCGACGCCGCGCTCGCGGAAGATCTGGGCGGCGCGGGGATCCATTTTGTCGGAAATGAGGACTTTTGGCATGGGATTGCTCCTGGGAATGTCGGGGGAACGGAGGTGCGCGCTCGGTTTTGAAAGTCCGTCCTCACCCTGTCCCGTCACCCCGGCGGACGCCGGGGCCCATGGTTGCGGTCCGCCTAGTGAGCGGATGCTCCGTGTCCATGGGTCCCGGCGTTCGCCGGGATGACGGAAAAGGGCGGTGGGAAAAAGGGCGGCAGTAGCGAGTTTTAGGCAGCCTTGGCGGTCGCGTAGGCCCAGTCGAGCCAGGGCCCGAGCGCCACAATATCGGCGGTGTCGACGGTCGCGCCGCACCAGATGCGGAGGCCCGGCGGTGCGTCGCGGTAGCCCGCGACGTCATACGCAGCACCGGCCTTTTCGAGCGCCGACGCCATCGCCTTGATCATCGCCTCGTCCGCACCCTCGACCGTCAGGCAGACGCTGGTGCGCGACCGCGTCGCCGGATCGGCGGCAAGATGGCCAAGCCAGTCGCGTTCCGCCACGATCTTGTCCAGAGCCGCAGCATTCGCGTCAGACCGCGCGATCAGCCCGTCCTTACCCAGCGACTTCGCCCATTCGAGGCTGAAGATCGCGTCCTCGACGGCCAGCATCGACGGCGTGTTGATCGTCTCGCCCTTGAACACGCCCTCGGCGAGCTTGCCCTTCGAAACGAGCCGGAACACCTTCGGCAGCGGCCAGGCGGGGGTGTAGCTCTCGAGCCGCTCGACCGCGCGCGGGCCGAGGATCAGCACGCCGTGCGCGCCCTCGCCGCCGAGCACCTTCTGCCATGAGAAGGTCGCGACATCGATCTTGGTCCAGTCGATGTCATAGGCGAACACGCCCGACGTCGCATCGGCGAACGACAGGCCTTCGCGGTCGTCGGGGATCCAGTCCGCGTTGGGCACGCGCACGCCGCTGGTGGTGCCGTTCCAGGTGAACAGCACGTCGTTCGACCAGTCGACCGAGTCCAGATCGGGCAGTTGGCCGTAATCGGCGCGCACCACGGTGGGGTCGATCTTGAGCTGCTTGACCGCATCGGTCACCCAGCCCTCGCCGAAGCTTTCCCAGGCGAGTGCGGTAACGGGCTTGGCGCCCAGCATCGTCCACATCGCCATCTCATACGCGCCGGTGTCCGAGCCGGGGACGATGCCGATGCGGTGCGTGCTCGGAAGCTTCAGCAGTTCGCGCATCAGGTCGATGCTGTACTGGAGGCGGGTCTTGCCGATCTTCGAGCGATGCGAGCGGCCGAGCGAATCGGTGGCGAGCTTGTCCGCGGACCAGCCCGGAGGCTTCGCGCAGGGACCGCTGGAGAAAAAGGGGCGTGCCGGCTTGGTTGCAGGCAGCACAGGCGCACCTGTGGCGGTGGCATAGGTCGTATCAGTCATGTATCTCTCCTCACAGAGAGCACGCGCGGCGTTGGGACCGCGTGGCCCGTCGCCGGCCCTAACGACGTGGCGCGGTGAGTCAACCATGTCCGCGCATGCGCTCCCGTCGCCACGCTCCCCCATTCGCCCCGAGTGAAGTCGAAGAGCAGCGCCGCACACGCCCACGCCTCGACTCGCCGCAACGCCGCCCCGCAACGCGTGACAAGCCGGTGTCACGCGGGGATGATGGCCCCATGTACCGCGTCCTTTACCCTGTCCTGCTCTCGCTCGCGCCCATTCTCGCGCTTGCCGCCTGCGGCCGCGCCGATCGCCCCGCCGCGCCGCAACAGACCCGCCCCAACCTCTCGGTCCCGAGCAATCGCGAGACCGCGCAATGCCTCGCCGACCTGCGCCAGCTCCACGTCTCGTTCCAACTCCTGCCCGACCGCGAGACCGGTCCCGGCTGCGGGCTCGCGGGCACCGTCAAGCTGGTCGATATCGGCGTCCCGGTCGCCAACCTCACCGCGGTCCGCTGCGGCGCGGCGCGCGCGCTGATCGGCTGGACGCGCAACGCGGTCGCCCCCGCCGCCTATCAGATGCTCGGCAGCGAACTCGCGCGGATCGACAGCATGGGCAGCTATGCATGCCGCAACGTCGTCGGCTCGGCCCGCAACGCGAGCCGCCGCTCGGGCCATGCGGTCGCCAACGCGGTCGATATCGGCGGGTTCGTGCTTAAGGACGGGCGACGGATCAGCATCCTGAACGACTGGACCTCGCCCGACCCGCAGGTTCGCCAATTCCTCCAGACGATCCGCGCCTCGGCCTGCAAGCGGTTCGGGACGGTGCTCAGCCCCGACTATAACGCCGCGCACCGCAACCACCTCCATCTCGAGGACGATCGCGCGAATTTCTGCCGCTAGTACACCGGTCTAGCCCTGCGCACGGCTTTCGACTAAATCCGCCGAAATGACAGATACCCGCATTCCCTCACGCGTTTTCGCGAACGCCAGCCAGGACGCTGAAACCGCCCGCGAGATCGTTTCCACGCCGCAGACCCAGCATCCGCATTACCGGCTCGCCTTCCAGGACATGGACTTCCTGCTCCGCGAAGACCTTCGCCCGGTGCGCTTCCAGCTCGAGCTGCTCAAGACCGAACTGGTGCTCGAGGAAGCGAAGATCGCCTCGACCTTCGTCTTCTACGGCTCGGCGCGCATTCCCGAGCCCGCCAAGGCACAGGCGCTGCTCGAACTCGCCAGCGACGAGAAGTCGAAGAAGATCGCCGAGCGGCTAGTCGAGAAGTCGAAATATTACGACGTCGCGCGCGAGCTCGCCGCCAAGGTCAGCGTCCTGCCCCGCGACGAGCGCGGCTGGCGTCAGTTCGTGGTGTGCTCGGGCGGCGGCCCGTCGATCATGGAAGCAGCGAACCGCGGCGCGACCGATGTCGGCGCCGAATCGATCGGGCTGAACATCGTCCTGCCGCATGAGCAGGCCCCCAACCCGTACGTCACCCCGTCGCTGTCGGTGCAGTTCCACTATTTCGCGCTGCGCAAGATGCACTTCCTGCTCCACGCCCGCGCGCTGGCGGCGTTCCCGGGCGGGTTCGGCACGTTCGACGAGCTGTTCGAACTGCTGACGCTGATCCAGACGGGCAAGATCCAGCCGATCCCCGTGCTGCTGTTCGGTCGCCAGTTCTGGGAGCGCGTGGTGAATTTCGACGCGCTGGTCGAGGAAGGCGTGGTCAGCGAAAAGGACCTGTCGATCTTCCGCTATGTCGAGACTGCCGATGAAGCCTGGGCCGCGGTCCAGTCCTTCTACCGCGAGCGCGCTGCGGCCGAAGCCGCAGAGGCCTGATCTTCTGCCCCCTCTCCCCTCGGGGGAGAGGGCCGGGGTGAGGGGCCGCTAGGCAGCGCACACCCCGAAACAGCCCCTCTCCTCACCGAGGAGAGGGAGCCGCGATTACTGCTCCGTCCGCGCACCCTTGCGTGCGGCTTCCGGATCGACCGATGGCGCACCCGAGGCGGCCGTGCCGGTGTTCGCGATATCGGCGGTATCGCCGCCGTTCTCGACCGCAGCCTCGGCGGCGTTGGCGGTCGCAGGCTGATCTCCAGCGGCGGCGGGTTCTGCACCGGCGGCAGGCGCTGCCGGCAAGGGCAGGTTCGACCCCTGCTGGTTGAGATACAGGATCACGTTCGCGCGGTCCTCGGCACTGCCCAATCCGGCAAAGGTCATCTTGGTGCCCGGCGCGAACTTGCGCGGGCTGGTCAGCCACGCGTTCATCTTATCGAAGTCCCACTTGCCGCCGACGCCCTTCAGCGCGTCGGTGAAGGCATAGCCGCCCTTGCCCTGCGCGATCCCCTCGCCCAGCGTCGCATACAGGTTCGGACCGATCCCGTTCGCGCCGCCCTGGTTGATCGTGTGGCACGCGGCGCACTTCTTGAAGACCTCGGCGCCCTTGGCAGCATCGGCGGTCGGCAGCAGCGACGCGATCGCCACCTCGGCAGCGCCACCGCCGGCACCCTCTTCGACGACGCCCTCGATCGCATAGCCCATCTTCTCGGGGCGCTCGCCGTGGAACAACATGCCCCCCACGATCGACAGCCCAAGCGCCGCACCACAACCTGCGAGCACCCAGCCGGCGATCGTATTGGTCCTGTCGTCCATAAAGCGCACCCACCCCTATTTGATTTAGGACAGCCATAGAAAAGCCTGACCGACACCGCAAGCAAACGCTGCGCCCCGTCTTGCGCGGGCGCCGCGCGCCCTTGATTGCATCCGGCCCGCTGGCTACGCGCCGTGGCGATGGAAAACTTCGCCGCCCCCGCCCGTCCGATCGTCGCGCGGATGACCCAAGCCGCGATGGCGGAGCCCGCGCGCGCGGTCGCGTTTCAGGGCGCGCCCGGCGCCAACAGCCATGTCGCGGCGACCGAGGCATTTCCGGACGGCCTGCCGCTGCCCTGTTTCGACTTTGCCGATGCGATCGACGCGGTGAAGGACGGCCGCGCCGACTGCGCGATCATTCCGATCGAGAATTCTCTCCACGGCCGCGTCGCCGATATCCATTTCCTGCTCCCGGAATCGGGGCTGGTGATCACGGGCGAGCATTTCCTGCCGATCCGCCACGCGCTGATGGGGATCGGACCGCGCGATGGTATCCGCCAGGCGATGAGCCATCCGCAGGCGCTCGGCCAGTGCCGCCACTGGCTCAAGGCGCACGGGATCGAGCCGGTGAGCTATCCCGACACCGCGGGCGCCGCGGCCAAGGTCGCCGAGCTTGCCGACCCGACGATCGCCGCGCTCGCGCCGCCCGCCGCCGCTGCGCTCTACGGGCTCGATCTGCTTGCGACCGACATTGCCGATGCCGATCACAACACGACCCGCTTCGTCACGCTCGCGCGCGGCGGCAAGCCACC
>NZ_JPJC01000081.1:5643-6572 GCF_000733135.1 Sphingomonas sp. FUKUSWIS1 | reverse complement strand
GGGCGGCGACTGGATGACGACGCTGATCTTCGAGGTCCGCAACGTCCCCGCCGCGCTCTACAAGGCGATGGGCGGCTTCGCGACCAACGGCGTCAACATGACCAAGCTGGAAAGCTACCAGCGCAACGGCAGCTTTGCCGCGACCGAATTCTACGCCGATGTCGTCGGCAAGCCGGGCGACGCCAATCTCGACCACGCGCTAGAGGAACTCGGCTTCCATTCGAAATGGCTCCGCGTGCTGGGCACCTACCGCCAGGCGCGCACGCGCGGCTGAGTCACCCCTTCGCCCAGACGGTCAGCAGCGTGTGCGCGATCGCATAGGGCGGCGGCGGCAGGAAAGGTCCCTCCTCGCCGCGCAGCACCGCGCGCACCATCTCGCGCGGCACCCACATCGCATCCTCCAGCTCGTTCACGTCGAGCGTGATCGCGTCGTCGACGGCCTCCGCGACGCACGCGATCATCAGCGACGAGGGGAAGGGCCAGGGCTGGCTCGCGACATAGCGGACGCGGCCGACGCGCACGCCCGATTCCTCGGCGATCTCGCGCGCGACCGCCTCCTCGATCGATTCACCGGGCTCGAGAAACCCCGCAAGCGCCGAATAGCGCCCCGGCGGCCAGCCCTTGCCTCGCCCGAGCAGCGCGCGCCCGTCATGCTCGGCGATCATGATGACGACGGGATCGACCCGCGGGAAATGCTCGGTCGCGCAATTGGGGCATTTGCGCGCCCAGCCCGCGCGGAACATCGCGGTCGCGGTCCCGCATTTCGCGCAGAAGCGGTGCCGGACATGCCAGTCGAGGACGCTGCGCGCCGCGGCATAGGTCGCCGCCTCGCCCGGCGCGAGGCTGCCCAGCACCGCCATCAGCGCGGGCGAGCGCATCGCCGGGGCGTTGTCGACCCCCATGCCCGCCAGCAACGCGGTGAAATGCGG
>NZ_JPJC01000081.1:0-5447 GCF_000733135.1 Sphingomonas sp. FUKUSWIS1 | reverse complement strand
CCCTGCGCCGCCGCCAGCGCCTCCACATCGTGGCGCAGTGCGTCGGCACGATCGAGCGTCCCGCCGGTAAAACCCGGTGCGACATCGGGCAGGAGATCCGCGGTCAAGCTCATCGGCGCACGCCCCCCGCGGATCCGCTTCGCGCGACATCGGCGACCAGCGCGCCGACCACCTCTTTCCGCAACGGCCATTTCTCACCGGGGAAATAATTGACCATCACCGTGCTCCGGACATGACGGACCGGATCGACCCAGGCGAACGTCCCCGCCGCGCCGCCCCAGCCATAGGTGCCCTTCGATGCGCCGCCCGGCACGTCGGCCAGATAGACCGACCCGCCCGCGCCGAACCCCATTGCGTTGCCGGCAGCCGCCGCACCGGTCCCGGTGCCGATCCCGCCGAACGACACCCCCTTGGGCATCAGGTTCGACATGCCGAGCGCGACCGTCTCGGGCTTCATCACCCGCACGCCGCCCAGCGTCCCGCCATTCTGTAGCATGTGCAGGAACCGATCATAATCGCGCGCCGACATCACCAGCCCCGCGCCGCCATAGGGAAAGCTCGGCCGCTCCGCGAACACCGACGTCGCCGCGGGGTCGAGCGGGGTACGGTTGTCGCCGACGAACGCATAGTTGGTCGCCAGCCGCTTCACCTGATCCTGCGGCACCATGAAGAAGGTCGAATTCATCTTGAGCGGCGTAAACATCCGCGTCTGCAGGAACCGCTCGAACGACATCCCGCTCGCCACCTCGATCACCCGGCCCATCACGTCGAGCCCGATCGAATAGCTCCATTTGGTACCCGGCTCCGCGACCAGCGGCAGCGTCGCTGCACGGTTCGCGAAGTCCTCGAGCGAGGTCGGGCGGACCTTGGCCATCTGCGTTTCCATCTGCGCATTGACCGACATCGGCAGCACGCCGCGTTGCTCATATTCCTTGAGCAGCGGACCCTTCACATTGATGCTGTAGCCGAGCCCCGCGGTATGCGTCAGCAGCATGCGGATCGTGATCGGCGTCTTCGCGGGCCGCGTTGCCAGCGACGTATCGGGGTTGGTCGCGACCGTCATCGTCTTGAACGCGGGGATGTATTTGCTCAGCGGATCGTCGAGGTTCAGCCGACCGTCCTCGACCAGCATCATCGCCGCCATACCGGTGATCGGCTTGGTCATCGAATAGACCCGCCACAGCGAATCGGCGTCGGCGAACGGCCGCCCCGGCTCGTCGCCGATTTTGCCGCTCGCCAGGAACAGGGTCGGCCGGTCACCCAGACCGAACGCGCCGACGATACCGGGCATCTTGTTGTCGCGGACATAGCCGTCGAACAGCCGTTCGAGGCTCGGCAAGGCGGCGCGTGCGGGATCGCCCGCGCGTTCGGTGACGGCGATAGGGCCGGGCGCGGCCTGTCGCTGCGCCTGCCCCAAGGCTGCGGTCGTTGCCAGTGCGGCAATCACGCCGGTCGAAATCCAGTGTGCACGCGTCATGCAGGCCTCCCTATCGCGCCCGTATAGCCTGGGCGGCCTTGGCGAAAACGGTCGGCAGCCCGGCGGTATCCAGGGTCTCGACGGGCCACCATTCGCCGGGTTGATGCGCCTCCACCCGCGCCACCGCAAGACCGAGTTCGAGGTCGAAATGCGTGAAGCCATGCGTGACGCGGTCGTCGAGCATCTGCCAGTCGGCCTGTGCCGGTGCGGCCTCGAACCCCGGCAGCTGGTCGGTCCAGGGCCCGGTCGGCAGCGCGCGCATGCCGCCGAGCAGCCCGGTGTCGGGGCGACGCACCAGCAGCACCTGTCCGTCGCGCTCGAGCCAGAAGATCGTCCCGTGACGCTGCGGCTTGGCGGCCTTCTTCGCCTTGACCGGCAGCCGTTCGGGCTCCCCTTGCGCAAAGCCGTCGCAGTCGGGGCGAAGCGGACACAACAGGCATTTGGGACTGCGCGTCGTGCAGATCGACGATCCCAGATCCATCATCGCCTGCGCGAAATCGCCCGCTCGCATGTCGGGCGTGATGGTGTCCGCGGCCGCCCGGATCGCCGGACGCGCGGCGGGGAGCGGCGTCGTGATCGCGAACAGCCGCGCGACGACACGCTCGACATTGGCATCGACCACCACCGCCCGCTCGCCGAACGCGATCGCCGCCACCGCCGCCGCGGTATAGGCGCCGAGCCCGGGGAGCGTCCGCAGCTCGGCCTCGGTGCGCGGAAACACGCCATCATGCTCCGCGACCACGACCTTCGCCGCCTTCACCAGGTTGCGCGCGCGGGCATAATAGCCGAGCCCCGCCCAGGCGGCCATCACATCGGCATCGTCCGCCGCGGCGAGGCTTTCGAAATCGGGCCAGCGCGCGGTCCAGGCGAGGAAGCGCGGGGTGACCGCGGCGACCGTGGTCTGCTGCAGCATCACCTCCGACAGCCAGACGCGATAGGGATCGACCGTCTCGCCCGGCCGGGCGCGCCACGGCAGCACGCGGCGATGCGCGTCATACCAGTCGAGCAGGGCGACGGGGACCGAAGAGCGCTTGGCGTTCACGCGCCGCCTATGGCATGGGTGGCGCGATGAGCAACCCGCCCGGTATCACCACCGAACAAAAGTCCGCGACCGCGGCCAGCGCGACGGACGTTCCGCCCGCGCGCAAGACCGCCGTCCGCAAAGCTGCTGCCCGCAAGCCCAAAGTCGACGCCGATGCGCCGCGCGCCAACCGGTCGCGCGCCGTCGCCGAGCTGCTCCCCGCGATCGGCGGCGCGGCGTTCCGGCGCTTCGGCTTCATCCAGTCCTCGGTCGTCAGCCGCTGGCCCGAGATCGTCGGCGAACGCTTTTCCGGCGTCAGCACGCCCGAATCGATCCGCTTCCCGATGGGACAGAAACAGGATGGCGTCCTGACGCTGACCGTGCGCGGCGCGCATGCGCCGATGATGCAGCACGTCATTCCCGAGATCACCGAGCGCGTGAACCGCTTCTTCGGCTATGCCGCGGTCGCGCGCATCACTATCCGCCAGGGCGAGGTCGCCAAGCCACGCGTCAAGGCGGCGCCGCCCCCGCTCCGCACCGTTCCCGCCGAGCTCGGTCTCAGCCTGAAGGGCATCGCCGATCCCGAACTGCGTGCGGTCCTCGAATCCCTCGCCGCCGGCGTCGCCTCGACGAGCGGCCTTCCCAGGATCAGCTGAATGCGTCTGTTCTTTGCGTTGTTCGGTCTCGCGCTGCTCACCGCGGCCGCGCCCGCCCCGAAGCCCGTGCCCGTCACCCGCACGGCGAGCGGCACCTACGTACTCGGCAGCCCCGCAGCCCGGGTCAAACTCGTCGAATATGCCAGCTACACCTGCTCGCATTGTGCCGATTTCTCGACCCAGTCGCAGGCGGTGCTGAAGGGCAAGATGATCGCGTCGGGATCGACCAGCCTCGAATTCCGCCACATGATCCGTGACCGGCTCGATCTCGCTGCGGCGGTGCTCGCCCGCTGCACCGGGCCGCGTGGCTTCTTCCCGACATCGGCGGCGATCTTCGCGGCGCAGCCCGCCTGGCTCGAAAAGGGGATCGAGTTCCAGCAGGTCAACGCCGCGCGCATCAACCTCTATCCGCGGCCGGCGCAGCTCAAGGCCTATGCCGATGGCGCGGGGCTGACCGATCTGGTCAAGGCGCGCGGGCTGTCCGCCGCCGCGATCGACGCGTGCTTCGCGGATACGGCGGAGATCGACCGGATCCTCGCCATCACCGCGGCGGCACCGCCCGAAGTCGATTCGACGCCGTCCTTCTTCATCAACGGCAAGGTCATGCCGCATGGCGGCTGGGCCCAGCTCGAACCCGCGCTGCGCACTGCCGGCGCCCGCTAATTTCGTTGGAGTATCCCGCATGAAGTTCGTCACTGCCATCGCCGTCCTGCCGCTCGCGCTCGCTGCCTGTTCGGGGGGCGATTCGTCGAACACGACCCAGGCCGCAGCACCTGTCGCCGCGGCGACCGCACCCGCCGGTCAGAACTGGACCGAAACCGTCGTCAAAACCGACGAGGGCTATCTGATGGGCAACCCCAATGCCCCGATCAAGCTGGTCGAATATGGCGCGCGCTCCTGCCCGACCTGCGGCGCGTTCGGCCGCGAGGCGTTCAAGCCGCTGACCGACAATTACGTCTCGACCGGCAAGGTCAGCTTCGAATTCCGCGACTTCCTCGTCCACGGCGCGCCCGACGTCGCGCTGACGCTGCTCGGCCAGTGCGGCGGGACCGCGCCGTTCTTCCCGATCCTCGAGCAGATGTACCAGAACCAGAACGCCTTCCTCGACAAGCTCCAGACGATGCCCCCGGCGATGCAGCAGAGCCTTGCCAATCTCGCCCCGACCGCGGTCGCCACCAAGCTCGCCGAGCACATGGGGGCGATCGACTTCGTCAAGCAGCGCGGCATCCCCGAGGCCAAGGCGCGTGCCTGCCTCGCCGACCAGAAGCAGCTCGAGATCATGGCCAAGCCGACCGAAAACGCGATGCAGTCGGGCACCGTCACCGGCACGCCGACCTTCCTGCTGAACGGCAAGAAGATGGAAAACGTGCTGTCGTGGAGCGAGATGGAAAAGGCGCTGAAGGCCGCCGGCGCGTAAGCCGCATCCCGTCCGGCGGGCATTTGTCAGCCCGGAGTGTGCCCCTGCGAAGGCGGGGACCCGGTCCGGGCTGCCGCCTTCGCGGAAGAGCAGGAGCGCGCTACGCTCGCCAATCGTGAAGGGAGAGCGCGCGCCATGCAGATCAAACGCCTCCGCATCACCGGGTTCAAGAGCTTCGTCGAACCCGCCGACCTGGTGATCGAACCCGGGCTGACCGGCGTGGTCGGCCCCAATGGCTGCGGCAAGTCGAACCTGCTCGAGGCGCTGCGCTGGACGATGGGCGAGGCCAGCGCCAAGTCGCTGCGCGGTGCCGGCATGGACGACGTGATCTTTGCGGGGACCGCGACCCGCCCCGCGCGCGATTTCGCCGAAGTGTCGATCCTCGCCGAGATCGCCGGCCCCGACGGCGCCGACGAACGCGAGATCGTCCGCCGGATCGAACGCGGCGCAGGGTCCGCCTACCGGATCGACGGCCGCGAGGTCCGCGCGAAGGATGTCGGGCTCCTCTTCGCCGACGCCGCGACCGGGGCGCATAGCCCCGCACTGGTCAGCCAGGGGCGGATCGGCGCGGTCATCGCCGCCAAGCCCGCCGACCGCCGCGCGATGCTCGAGGATGCCGCCGGGATCGCCGGACTCCATGTCCGCCGCAAGGATGCCGAGGCGCGGCTGCGCGCGACCGAGGCCAATCTGGCCCGGCTCGACGCCGTAATCGCCGATCAGGACGCGCGCGCCGCCGCGCTCAGACGCCAGGCGCGCGCCGCCGAACGCTATCGCCTGTTGTCGAACCAGATCCGCGTCGCGGAGGCACGGACGATTTTCGCACGCTGGCGCGACGCCGCTGCCGCCGCCGAGTCGGCGACCGCCGACGCCGCGCGG
>NZ_JPJC01000080.1:0-8208 GCF_000733135.1 Sphingomonas sp. FUKUSWIS1 | reverse complement strand
CTCGGACGGTGAGTCCCAACTGTCCCTTACCCTCCCACCGCTGCGCGGCGGGCCCCTCCCTCTCCCCCGAGGGGAGAGGGGTTTGTGATCAAGCGTCGATGCTGGTGCCTAGCGAGGCGTGGACGAGGCCGCCGTCGACGGTGATGGTTTCGCCGATCACGTAATCGCCGGCGCGGCTCGCGAGGTAGATCGCGGCACCGGCCATGTCCTCGTCGACACCAACCCGCTTGGCCGGAATCCCTTGCGCAACCGCGTCGCCGTGATCGCGGGCGGCCTTGTTCATGTCGCTGGCAAACGCACCGGGGGCGATCGAGGTAACGTTGATCGAATCGGTCACGAGCCGCGCGGCCATGCGCTTGGTCAGATAGATCAGCGCTGATTTCGACGCGTGATAGCTGTAGGTTTCCCAGGGGTTGAGCCGCTGGCCGTCGATCGAGGTGATGTTGATGACCTTGGCCGGCCGGTCGCGCGAGCCCGAGGCCGTGAGCGCTGCGTGAAGCGCCTGGGTCAGGAAGAAGGGCGATTTGACGTTGAGGTCCATGACCTTGTCCCAGCCGACCTCCGAAAACTCCTCGAACGGGACGCCCCAGGCCGCACCCGCATTGTTGACGAGGATGTCGAGCCGGCTCTCATGCTCGGCGAACTGCGCCGCGAGCGCCTTGCAACCGGCGACGGTCGAGACGTCCTGGGGCAGCGCGATGCAGTTGGGGCCAAGTTCGGCCGCCGCGGCTTCGCAGACATCCGCCTTGCGCGACGAGATATAGACCTTTGCGCCCTGCGCGATGAAGCCCGCCGCAATCATCTTGCCGATGCCGCGGCTGCCGCCGGTGATCAGCGCGACGCGGCCGTCGAGACGGAACAGGGTGGTCGTATCCATGCGGCATCCTCCAAAGATTTTTGCGACTGGTATCCCCGCGCGATGCGTGCCGCAAACCCGTTTTTCGAATTATGGCAACTTGAGTAGGTGGTGTGCCGTACTGTCATCGCAAAGCCGGCCTTCGTGTGCTCTTTTGGAGCGCGCGGCGCAGGGATGCCTGTATGCATTCGCGCGTTAGCTGTATCAGGGGCAGAACGCCGCATAAGGGGCAGCGTGACTGGCGAATAAAGGGGCTCGTCGGCGCGGCAACACGCTTCGTCGGATATGGTTCCGCGACGCCTTTCAATTAAATCCGCACTCCCGTAGCCAGACTGTGACGAACGGGTTTTGACCGGGGGGTCTCGATGAATTTCAAGGCGTTAGCAGCGCGTTTTGCGCTGGTGGTATCGTGCGGCCTGATGACGGCCACACCGGCAGCGGCCCAGTTCTGGCAGTGCGTGACCTTTGCCCGCTCGGTGTCGGGCATCGAGATCCGCGGCAATGCCAACACCTGGTGGAGCCAGGCCGAGGGCCGTTACGAGCGTGGCCATGCACCAAAGGCCGGTGCCGTCCTCGCCTTTTCGCCGACCTCGCGGATGCGCGTCGGCCATGTCGCGATGGTTTCGAAGGTCGTCAGCGACCGCGAAGTGCTCCTGACCCATGCCAACTGGTCGCGTCGCGGTGCGATTGAAACCAATGTCCGCGCGATCGACGTGTCCGACGCGGGTGACTGGAGCATGGTCAAGGTCTGGTACGGGCCGCAGGGCGATCTCGGCACCTCGGCCTATCCGACCAAGGGCTTCATCTATTCAGGCCATGCACCGCGCGGCGAGATGCTCGACGCCCCCGCCCAGCCGTCGCTCCAGATGGTCAGCGCGCCCAGCGCGACGCAGCGCGCCAACGCCGCTCAGCTCGCCACGGTGCAGCATGGCCCGACCGACCCGCGCGGCGTCTTCACGCTCGTAAACGACGCGGGCTGAACCAGTTAAGCGATTACCGGGCCGCCATCGCCCGGAACGTCAGCGCATCGCCGTTCATGCAATAGCGCTTTCCCGTCGGCTTGGGGCCGTCGTCGAACACATGGCCGAGATGCCCGCCGCAGCGTCGGCAATGCACCTCGGTCCGCGCCATCCCGAGCGTCGAATCGACCCGGGTCCGCACGGCATTGGGCAAGGGCTGCCAGAAGCTCGGCCATCCCGTCCCGCTCTCGAACTTGGTCTTTGACGAAAAGGCGGGCAGCGCGCAGCCGGCACAGGAAAAGATCCCGGCGCGATGTTCGCCGTTGAGCGGGCTCGAATAGGGTCGCTCGGTTCCTTCCTTGCGCAGCACGTTATAGGCATCCGGCGACAGCTTCTTGCGCCACTGCGCGTCGCTCAGTGTGACCTCGAAGCGTTCGGCGGCCTGGGCGGACTGCGACGAGCAGCCCCAGAGGGCAAAGCCCGCCGCGCCGGCGCCGGCGAGCGTGAGGAACGTGCGGCGATCGGGCGATGTGTGTGTCATGGTCATGATATAAGTACGAACCTTGCCGCGAACAGGATGCGCGCGGAGGCGGGCGATGAAAGTCAGTAGCGGCTGATCTCGACCGGGAGCGAACGATAGCCGTGGACGAAACAGGCGGCGACCCGGGTGGGGGCGCCGACCACGTTGATCCGCATGCGGCGCTTCGCCATCTCCTCGAGCAGGATCGCGAGCTGCATCTCGGCGAGCCTCGCCCCGACGCAGCGGTGGATGCCGTGGCCGAAGGCGAGATGGCGCCGCGCATTGGGACGGTCGACGCGGATCGCGTCGGCATCGTCGCCGAACACGCTCTCGTCGCGGTTCGCCGAGAGATACCACAGGGCCAGCTTGTCGCCGGCCTTGATCGACTGGCCCTGCAATATGGTATCCTGCGTTGCGGTGCGCCGCATGTGCGCGAGCGGCGTCTGCCAGCGGAGAATCTCACTCACGGCGTTGGGAATGAGCGCCGGATCCGCTTCGAGCATGGCGCGGGCGTCGGGAAATGCGTCGAGGCCATAGGCCAGCGCCGACATCGAGTTGCGCGTCGTGTCGTTGCCCCCGACGATCAGGAGTATCAGGTTTCCGATGAATTCGTGATGCTCCATATGCGCCATCGCATCCGAATGGATCATCATCGAGATCAGGTCGGGGGTCGGCGGCCGGTCGATCTTGGCGTTCCAGAGCGTCTGGAAATAGGCCCCGCAATCAAACATATGCGCGAGCCGCTGCTTGCGCGTCTCCTCGTTCTTGACGAGTTCGATGTCGCCCGCCCAGTCCGACCACAAGGTCAGCTTGCGCCGATCCTCCCAGGGGAAGTCGAACAGGATGGCCAGCATCTGCGTCGTCAGTTCGATCGCGACGCGGTCCACCCAGTCGAACGGCGTGTTCCAGTCGAGCCCGTCGAGGATCTCCGCGGTGCGCCGGCGGATGTCGGGCGCCATGCGGGTCATCTCGCTCGGCGTGAAGGCGGGGGCGACGGTGCGGCGCTGGCTGGTGTGGATCGGGCGATCGCGCGCGATGAACATCGGCATGCGGACGTCGCGATCGCGATCGAAATCGGCGAGCGTGATGCCGCCGGCTTCGGAGGAATAGAGGTCGGGCAGCGACTCGACCTCGACGATCCCCCGGTAGTTCGAGACCGACCAATAGGGGCCGTAATCCGAGCTCGCGACATGGTGGACCGGGGCATGGGCGCGCAGGTGGCGGAAGGGGACGTGCCAGACGTCGTCGCGGTAGAGGTCCGCGCGACTGACATCGAGCGGGTCGATCGGGTGTTTTCCGGTTGCCGCCCCGGTGGTTACGGGGCCGCCAAGCGGAGCCGTCGTGATGTCCCCTGCAAGCGTCGCCACCCATCACTCTCCTGTTTTCTGGCAGGAGACCAAGTACTGACAGCGATGTCAACAACCTGCGTCAGTGGGGCTTCGCGCTGCGCCAGAAGGGCCGGGCGCTGCCGGACTGGAGCACGCCGCGGCGGAACAGTCGTGCGCCAACGACGATGAAGATCGTCACCCACAAGGCCTGCCAGGCCAAGGCGGCGACGTGCGGCCAGAGCTCGGGGGAATTGGCCGCGTGCCCGGCCATCGCGAAAGGCGAGGAGAGCGGGAAGAGCTCGGCGAGCGTCGCGATCCAACTGCCGGGGCGCGAGACCGCGGCGGACGAGAGGCCGAACATCGCGACCTGAAGGATCGTGATCGGCAGCGACAGCATCTGGATCTCGCGCATCGTCGAGGCCTGCGCGCCGACGCCGAGAAACACTGATCCCAGAAGCAGATAGGCCATGGTGAAATAGCCCGCGAACAGCAGCGCGAACATGGGTCCGCCGACTGCGGGACGGAGATCGCCTATCGCCGCCGCCGCGCCTGCGGGAAGCAATGTCGTGACCTGTCCGACGACGGTTCCCCAGAAGGCGACGAACAGCACCGCGACGCCGAACATGCCGATCAGCTTGCCGAAGAACACCGATTCGAGCGGGACCGCGGCGGCGAGCACCTCGATCACCTTGTTGTTGCGCTCCTCGGCCATCGTGCCGACGACCTGGCCGGAGAGGAACAGCGTCAGGAAGAAGATCCCGAACACCGCGAAGAACGCCGACTGATGCTGGCCGCCGACCGATCCGCGCGACCGCGTGATCCGGGTCTTGGTCACGTCGATCGGGGGCAGCGTGCCGCCCGCCTGTTGCGCCGCGAGCGTGGTCTGCGCGAGCGTCGCGAGATAGCCAGCCGCGCGGTCGCCGCGTGGACCATAGAGGATCTGTGGCGCCGCGAGCGGGCCGTAAAGCACTGCGGCGGCGTCGATATCGTTGCGGTTGAAGGCGTTGCGCGCCTGTGCCGCCGGATCGGCGGCGGCCGGCTGGGTGGTCAGGTCGGGCGGTCCCTCGCCTGGCCGGAAGATGCCGCGCAGCTGCGTGTCGGCCTCGGCCATCGTACGCGACTCGGCGGCGGGGAGGATCGCGATGATCTGCGCCTTGTCCTGCGCGCCGTCGGTGACGCTGGCCGCGCCGAGCCCGCCGACCGCCCCGAATGCGCCCATGATCAGTGGCGCGAACAGGAAGAGCAGGAAGATCGGGGTGAAGACGGTCGCGGTGAAATCGCGGCGGGCGATGGTGAAGGTCTGGCGCAGCGTGCGGCGGAAGCGGGTCATGGCTGCGCCTCCTGCTGGCCGACGATTCGCACGAACGCCTCGTGCAGCCCGGGGCGTTCGATGGAGAGCCCGGAAATGCCGTATCCCGCGTCGATCAGCCGGACCAGCAGCGTCTCGATCCCGCCGCCCGGCAGTTCGAACCGCCAGCCGTCGCGATCGGGCAGCGCGTCGGGGGGCAGGACGCCGCGGATCGCGGGGTCGGGACGGTGCGGGGTGTAGTGCACGCGCTGGGGCAGGACGCCGCGCGCGTCGTCGACGGTGCCTTCGAACCGGCGCTTGCCGCCGGCGATGATCGCCAGCCGGTCGCACAGCCGTTCGGCATGGCTCATGATATGCGTCGAGAACAGGATCGTCGCGCCGCGATCGCGCTCGACAAGGATAAGCTTTTCAAGACGTTCCTGGTTGACCGGATCGAGCCCGGAAAAGGGTTCGTCGAGCACGAGCAGATCGGGCTGATGCACGACCGAGCCGAGCAGCTGGACGAGCTGCGCCATGCCCTTCGACAATTTGCGGATCTTCTCGTCGACCGCATGGCCGAGCCCCGCCCCCTCCATCAGCGTGACCGCGCGCGCACGTCCGGTCTTCCAGTCGAGACCGCGCAGCGCGCCCATGAACGCGATCGCCTCGCGTGCCTTCATCGCAGGATAAAGTCCGCGTTCCTCCGGCAGATAGCCGACATGATCCGAGGCGTCGCGCGGGCTGTCGAAGCCCAGCAGCGTGCGATGGCCTTCATCGGGTTCGATGATCCCGAGCAGCATGCGCAGCGTCGTGGTCTTGCCCGCGCCGTTCGGGCCGAGCACGCCGTAGATCGCGCCGGTCGGCACGGCGATGTCGACGCCGTCGACCACCCGCCGGTCGCCGAAGCGCTTGACCAGCCCGCTGGCCTTGACCGCCCATTCCTCGCCCACGCGTAAACTTCCTTCAAGCCGAGCGGCTGTGGTAGCGGGCGGACGTGCCCGACGACAAGCCATCCGACCTCGAATCGCGCGTGAAGGCCAAGGCGGCCGAACTGGGCTTTGCGGCGTGCGGGATCGCGCGCGCGGATGCGGCGCCACTGGCGGGCGAACGGCTGCACCAGTGGCTCGCCGAAGGGCGGCATGGCGACATGATCTGGATGGAGGAGCGGCGCGATCAGCGGGCGAGCCCGGCCGGGCTGTGGCCCGAGGTCCGCAGCGTGATCGCGCTGGGCATGAGCTATGCGCCGAAGGACGATCCGCTGCGGCTGGCGGAGCAAGGCGAGGTCGGCCGGATCTCGGTCTATGCGCAGGGCGCGGATTATCACGACGTCATCAAGCGGCAGCTGAAGGCGCTCGGCCGGTGGCTGGCGAGCGACGCGGTCGGCGTCGAATATCCGTTCGATCTCAAGGTGTTCGTCGATACCGCCCCGGTGATGGAGAAGCCGCTCGCGGAGGCAGCGGGGCTGGGGTGGCAGGGCAAGCACACCAATCTGGTCAGCCGGGAAGAGGGCAGCTGGCTGTTCCTCGGCGCGATCTACACGACGCTCGAACTGAAGGGCGATGCCGCGGGTCGGGATCTGTGCGGGAGCTGTGACGCGTGCCAGCGTGCGTGCCCGACCGATGCGTTTCCGGCGCCCTACAGGCTCGATGCGCGGCGTTGCATCTCGTATCTGACGATCGAGCATGCGGGGGTGATTCCTGAGGAATTCCGGGCGGGTATCGGCAACCGCATCTATGGCTGCGACGATTGCCTGGCGGTGTGCCCGTGGAACAAGTTCGCCGCCGCCGCGAACGCCAATCTCGCCTTTGCGCCGCGCGCCGAGTTGGTCGCGCCCGAGATCGCCGACCTGATCGCGCTCGACGATGCGGGATTCCGTCAGGTCTTTGCGGGATCGCCGATCAAGCGGATCGGGCGCGACAAGATGGTACGCAACGCGTTGATCGCGGCGGGGAATAGCGGCGATCCGGCCTTGTCGGAGGGTGTCGCGGCGTTGCTGGGCGATCCGGCGCCGGTGGTGCGCGGGACGGCGGTGTGGGCCTTGTCGCGACTCGACGCGGCGCGATTCGCGGCCGAGAAAGCGCAGCGTCGCGGCAGCGAAAATGACGACGGCGTCCGCGTGGAATGGGATCGGGCGAACTTAAGCTGACGCGGGCCAAGTGACGCGCGACAGGGGAAATTATTCACGAACGCCGGTGTAGGGGCGCGCATTCGAGACTTGCCTTGCGGGGGCAATGCGGACAGCGGTGGCGGTCCAAGGGGCGATGATTGCATATGTTGGCATTTTCCACTGCTACGATGGTCGCCGCGCTGGCGGTGCAGGCCGTCGACCCGCTGCCCGTCGCGCCGGTCCCGGTTGCGCCGTCGACGGTGGTCGCGGACGAGCAGCGCGTGCCCGAATCGCCCGTCGTGCCGGTATCGCCGCCCGTGGTGCCCGTAGCGCCGGTTGCAGCGCCGCAGACCGCCCCGGTTCCCGCGCCGGTTGCGGTGCCCCAGACCGCCCCGGTTCCAGCGCCCGTGCCCGCCGAGCCGAACGCGCAGAAGGACATCGTCGTCGTCGGGCAGACGCGCGATCCCGGCGATCCGTTGCGCGGGGTCAATGCCCAGGCGTTCGGCGCGACCCAGGCGGTCGACAGCGCGGTCGTCGGCCCGGTGGCGCGGGTCTACAAGCGCAAGGTGCCGAGCCCGATCCGCAAGGGTATTCACAACTTTCTCTATAACTTGCGCGAGCCGATCGTGTTCGTAAACTTCCTGCTGCAGTTCAAGCCGGGCAAGGCGGCCGAGACGGTCGGGCGGTTCGTGATCAATTCGACGGTCGGCGCGGCGGGGGTCATCGACGTCGCCAAGAAGCGGCCGTTCCGGCTGCCGCGCCGGTCGAACGGCTTTGCCAACACATTGGGGTATCACGGAATCGGCAACGGGCCGTTCCTGTTCCTGCCGCTGGTCGGGCCGACGACGGTGCGCGACCTGATCGGCGGGACGCTCGACCGGTTGCTGTTGCCCACTGCGATCGGGTCGCCGTTCACCGATGCGAGCTACACGGTGCCGGCCGGCGTGCTCGGCGCGCTCGACCACCGCGCCGATTTCGACGAAACTCTCAAGTGTTTGCATGACGATGTGGGGGATCCCTATGCATCGTCGCGGGCCTTCTACCTGCACCGGCGACAGGCGGAGATCGATCATCTCCACCGCCGGCCGCCGGCGCCGCCGCCCGAATGCCAGGCGGCGCTGCCCGCGACGCGGATCCCGGTCGGCGCGGC
>NZ_JPJC01000079.1:0-5723 GCF_000733135.1 Sphingomonas sp. FUKUSWIS1 | reverse complement strand
GGGCCGCGCGATCCGCGGTGCCGGGCAGCAACGGGCCGGGGCCGCGGTCGTTCAGCGGCCAGGCCGATGCGGGGCTGGATTTGGGGGGCGATTTCGGGGGCGATTTCGGCGGGCCCCAGCCGTCGGTCATGTCATGTCCTGTCGTCACCGGTGCGCCGCGCACGACGCGAAAGCCGCGCTGCTATGCGATGGCGTCACCGGTGACAATCAGGCGGTCGGCTTAGGCGGACACGGTTTCCAGCGCCGGATAGTCGATATAGCCCTCGGGGCCCTGGCTGTACCAGGTCTTCGGGTTATCCTGCGCCAGCGGTGCGCCGGTACGCAGGCGCTCGGGCAGGTCGGGGTTCGCAATGAACGTCCGCCCGAAACTGATCGCATCGGCATCGCCCTTGTCGAGCTCGGCCTGCGCCTTTTCGAGCGTGTCGTAATCCGAGTTCACGACCAGCACGCCCTTGAAGACCTTGCGGATTGCCGGGCTGAGCTTTGGCACGTCGGTCTTGCCGAAGGTGCCGTCGGGACCCGGCTCGCGCAGCTCGAGGAAGGCGATGCCGAGATCGGACAGCGCCTTGGCGGCGGCGGTGAACAGCGGCTCGGGGTTGCTGTCGTCGACGCCCTGCGAATCGCCATTGGGCGAGAGGCGGACACTGGTGCGATCGGCGCCGGCGACCGAGATCACACGCTCGGTGACTTCGCGAAGCAGGCGGATGCGGTTCTCGATGCTGCCACCATAGTCATCGGTGCGGCTGTTCGCGTTGTCGCGCAGGAACTGGTCGATCAGATAGCCGTTCGCGGCATGGATCTGGACGCCGTCGAACCCGGCTTCCAGCGCGTTCTTCGTCGCGAGCTCATAGTCGTTCAGCAGCCGCGGAATCTCGTTCAGCTCGAGCGGACGCGCGACCTCGAAATCCTTCTTGCCCTCGAACGTATGCGCCTGGCCTTCGGTCTTGGTCGCGGACGACGAGACGGGCTGGCCGCCGATCACCGACGAATGAACCTGGCGGCCCATATGCCAGAGCTGCGCGATGATGCGGCCGCCGGCGGCGTGCACGGCTGCGGTAACGGGCTTCCACGCCTCGACCTGCGCCTGCGTCCACAGGCCCGGCGCGAATGGCCAGCCCAGGCCTTCGCGGCTGATGCCGGTGGCTTCCGAGATGATCAGGCCGGCGCTGGCGCGCTGCGTGTAATAGTCGATCATGAGGTCGGACGGGACGGCGTCCTTGTCCGAACGCCCGCGGGTGAGCGGCGCCATGAGGATGCGGTTGGGCGCTTCGACGGCGCCGAGCGTGATGGGATCGAAAAGGCTTGGCATGGGGGCTCCTTAATGCCTGACGGGGGCAAGATAGGACGCTACAGCGCGGCATGCATCGCCCCGCCCCGCAAAGAATATCTAGCGTGCCCGAAACGCCGACGGCGACGACGACCGGTGCCCCCGGCACGCTCGCGTTCGGCGCGCTGCTGATCGCCAATGTCGCGCTCGCATTCGGGCCGTGGTTCGTCCGCGCGACCGAGGTCGGACCGGTCGCGGCAGGATTCTGGCGGCTGACGCTGGCGGTGCCGTTTCTCGTCCTGCTCGCAGCGCAGCAGGGCGCGCGACCGACGCGGCTCGGCCGCGGCGTCTGGATCGGGCTGATCGCGGGCGGCGTGTGCTTTGCCGCGGATCTCGGCAGCTGGCATCTCGGCATCCTGCGCACCACGCTCGCCAATGCGACGCTGTTCGGCAATGCGGCGACGCTAATGTTCCCGATCTACGGGTTCCTCGTTGCGCGGACCTGGCCGACGCGGACGCAGGGCTGGGCGCTGATGCTCGCCGCGGCGGGCGCGGCGCTGCTGCTCGGGCGCTCCTATCAGCTCGATGCGAAGAACCTGGCGGGTGATCTGCTCTGCATCCTCGCGGGGCTGCTCTACACGGTGTATTTCATCCTGATGGCGCGCGCGCGGACGACGCTCGCCCCCTTGTCCGCGCTGGTGCTGTCGACATTGGCGGGCATCGTGCCGTTGCTGGTGTTCGCCCTTGCGATGGGCGAGCGGATCGTGCCGGCGCAGTGGGGGCCGCTGATCGGGCTCGCGCTGTGCAGCCAGGTGCTGGGCCAGGGGTTGATGATCTATGCGCTCGGGCGGTTTTCGCCGCTGGTGATCGGCATCGCGCTGCTGATCCAGCCGGTCGTCGCAGGCACGGTCGGCTGGCTGGTCTATGGCGAGCGGCTTGGCCTGCCCGATCTGGTCGGCGTCGTCATGGTCGCGATCGCGCTGGTGCTGGTCCGCCGGACCCCGGCCGATCGCCCCCCTATTGAAGAGGCGCTCGACACGCCTGATCTTGGACGGCAGGAGACGGTATGACCCAAGACCTCACGCTCGATGAAATCCGTTCGCTGCTCGCCCCCGGCATCGCCGCCAATGCGGCGTTCGACGGGTGGAGCGACGCGGCGCGCGACATGGCGGCGGACGCGGCGGGCATCGACCGCGACGTCGCCGCGCTCGCCTTCGAAGAGGGACCGGTCGACATGATCGACGCCTGGTTCGCCGATATCGACGTCGCGATGCTCGAAAGCGTGCCGCCCGAACGGCTGTCGGCGATGAAGATCCGCGCCCGGATCGCCGCGCTAATCGAGGCCCGGCTGCAGGCGACCGCGGCCGACCGCGAATCGCTGCGCCGCGCGCTGGCGATCCTCGCCCTGCCGCAGAATCTGACCAAGGCGGGGCGGCTCGGCTGGCGGACGGTCGACACGATCTGGCGGGCCGCGGGCGACGTCGCGACCGATTACAATCATTATACCAAGCGGACGATCCTGCTCGGCGTCTATGCCGCGACGGTCACGGTCTTCCTCGACGACGACAGCGAGGGGTTTGCCGAGACGCGCGCGTTCCTCAGCCGGCGGATCGACGGCATCATGCGGTTCGAGACCGCAAAGTCGGGCTTTCTCAAGCGGACAGAGCATGGCTTCAGCCTGTCGCGGTTCGTCGGGCGGTTGCGCTATCCCGTGGCATGAGCGCGTTGCGGCACGTCGTCACGGGGCGACGGAATGCGCGCAATCTGCGTCAAGCACGTGTGCCGGGGCTTCCCTTGGCGATCCGTTACTGATAATCAGTCGCATCATGGACACTCGCCCCGATCGTTCCGTCAGTCTCGAAACGCTG
Organism: Sphingomonas sp. FUKUSWIS1; assembly: GCF_000733135.1. Classification (NCBI taxonomy): domain Bacteria; kingdom Pseudomonadati; phylum Pseudomonadota; class Alphaproteobacteria; order Sphingomonadales; family Sphingomonadaceae; genus Sphingomonas; species Sphingomonas sp. FUKUSWIS1. The sequence continues at coordinate 2,588 of NZ_JPJC01000079.1, read as the reverse complement.
CCCCGCAAGCAGCATGGCATCGTCGCTGCGATCGACTGGGCTCGACTGGCGGGCCCCGAGGCACGCCGGTTGCGCGAACTGGGCTTTGACGAGGGTGTCGATGTCGAGGTTCTTCACCGCGCGACGCTGGGCCAGGGTCCGATCGCCTGCCGGATCGGCCGGATGACCGTCGCATTGCGGCGTGCGGTCGCAGGTGCGATTCGCGTATCACCCACGCCAGCCGCCGCAGAATAATCAGCCTGACATTATGAACGCAGCACCGCTGGTCGCGCTGGTCGGCAATCCCAATGCCGGCAAGAGCGCGCTGTTTAATGCGCTGACGGGTGCGCGGCAGAAGGTCGGCAATTATCCAGGCGTGACGGTCGAGCGCAAGGCCGGACGGCTGACGCTCGATGACGGCCGCCCGGTCGAGCTGGTCGACCTTCCCGGCGCCTACAGCCTCGAGCCCTCCTCCCCCGATGAGCGCGTCACGCGCGACGTCGTCACCGGAACGCAGGACGGCGAACGCCTGCCCGACGCGCTGGTCGTGGTCGTCGATGCCGCCAATCTCGACAATCACCTGCGCTTCACGCTCCAGCTGATCGCGCTCGGCCTGCCCGTCGTGGTGGCGCTCAACATGGTCGATCTCGCCGAACGCGACGGGTTGAAACTCGATGCGGCGGTGCTTTCGCGAGAACTTGGCGTGCCGGTGATCCCGACCGTCGCGGTCCGCAAACGCGGGCTCGACGCGCTGCGTGCGATCCTGACGCAGACCGTCGTCAACGGTCCGATCCGGCTGCGCAAGTCGGACGGCAGTGTGCAGGACGACATCGTCACGCTGCAGCGGCGCGCGCGCGACATCGCGACGGCCGCCACGCTGTCCGAGACGCCGGTACGGCGCTGGACGCACATGCTCGACGGGGTCGCGCTGCATCCCATCGCCGGGCCGGTGCTACTGCTGGCGATCATGTTCCTGATGTTCCAGGCGGTCTTCAGCTGGGCGCAGCCGTTCATGGACCTGATCGACGGCGGCTTCACGGCGCTGCAGGCGTTCATCACGTCGGAGCTTCCCGATTCGCTGCTCCGGTCGCTGCTGGTCGACGGGGTGATCAAGGGCGTCGGCGCTGTGATCGTGTTCCTGCCGCAGATCCTGATCCTGTTCCTGTTCATCCTCGTGCTCGAGGCGAGCGGTTATATGGTCCGCGCGGCGTTCCTGATGGACCGCGTGATGGCGAGCGTCGGGCTGTCGGGGCGCGCGTTCATCCCGCTGCTGTCGAGTTTCGCCTGCGCGATCCCCGGGATCATGGCGACGCGGACGATCGACGACGAGAAGGACAGGCTGACGACGATCCTGATCGCGCCGCTGATGACCTGCTCCGCGCGGCTGCCGGTCTACACGCTGATCATCGGCGCATTCATTCCCAACACGCAGGTCCTGCCGTTCGTCGGCCTTCAGGGGCTGGTGATGCTCGGGCTGTACGTGATGGGCATCGTCGGTGCGTTCGTCGCCGCGCTGGTGCTGCGCCGGACGGTCACCAAGGGCGTGTCGTCGGGCTTCATGATGGAGATGCCGAAATATCAGTGGCCGCAGTGGCGCGACGTCGGCATCGGCCTGTGGAGCCGCGCGCAGATCTTCCTGAAGCGTGCGGGCGGCATCATCCTGGTGTCGACCGTGATCCTGTGGGTGATGCTGAGCTTTCCCAAGCCGCCTGAAGGCAGCAAGGTGTCGCCGGTCGATTATTCGGCGGCGGGACGGATCGCCAACGGCATTGCCCCGGTGTTCGCGCCGATCGGCTTCAACCGCGACATCGTGCTTGCACTGATCCCGGCGATGGCCGCGCGCGAGGTTGCGGTCGCGGCGATCGGCACGGTCTATGCGATCGACGATCCCGACAGCAACCAGGGCGGCAAGGCGATGGTCGAGAATCTGCGCGGCCGCTGGACCCTGCCGACCGCGCTCGCCTTCCTGATGTGGTTCGTATTCGCGCCGCAGTGCATCTCGACGATCGCCGTCACGCGTCGCGAGACGAACGGGTGGAAATGGCCGGCGTTCATGGTTGGCTATTTGTTCGCCGCCGCCTACATCATGGCCGGAATCACATATTGGCTGGCGGTGTTCGCCGGCCTCTGAGGGGCATCATGGCAGGCAGCGTCAACAAGGTCATCATCGTCGGCAATCTCGGCCGCGATCCCGAAAGCAAGCAGTTCCAGAACGGCGGCAAGGTCGTCAATCTGCGCATCGCGACGTCCGAGTCCTGGAAGGACAAGATGTCGGGCGAGCGCAAGGAAAAGACTGAATGGCATTCGGTTGCCATCTTCAACGAAGGCCTCGCCAACGTCGCGGAGAAGTATCTGCGCAAGGGCTCGAAGGTCTATATCGAGGGCGCACTCCAGACGCGCAAATGGCAGGACGCGCAGGGCCAGGACAAGTATTCGACCGAGATCGTGCTGCAGGGCTTCAACAGCGTGCTGACGATGCTCGACGGCCCGAATGGCGGCCAGGGCGGCGGCGCAGGCGGTGGCGGTGGTAGCCGCGGCGGCGGCGACGATTGGGCCGGCGGCGGCAACGACTTTGGCGGCGGCTCGTCAGGCGGCGGCGGTTACGGCGG
>NZ_JPJC01000078.1:0-4186 GCF_000733135.1 Sphingomonas sp. FUKUSWIS1 | reverse complement strand
GACCTTCGCGAGCAGGTCCGCGCGCTCCCCGTCGCCGAGGCGCATGCCGCGCTCGCGCTGCTCGACCCGCCCGCCGCCGCACGGCTCAACGCCGCCGACACTACGCGCGTCGCGCGCGCGCTCGAGGTGGTCCGCGGGACCGGCCGCACGCTCGCCGACTGGCAGACCGAACGGGTGGGCGGGATCGGCGACCGGCTGGACGTTCGCGCGCTGATCCTGATCCCCGACCGCGACTGGCTGAACGCGCGCATCGACCAGCGCTTCGCCGAGATGGCCGAGACCAGCCAAGCGGAAGTCACCGCACTCCTCGCCCGCACCGACATCCCGCCGGACGCACCGATCCGCCGCGCGATCGGCGTTCCCGAGATCGCCGGACTCGTTCGCGGAGGGGTGTCGAAAACCGACGCGATCGCGGCCGGATCGCTCGCTACGCGGCGCTATGCCAAGCGGCAATATACCTGGCTTCGCCACCAGCCGCCGGCCGCCTGGACGCGCACTAACGCGCTCGATTTTTCAACGCGCTTGCAGCAATTTGAAACTATATTGCTAAAATGATGTTTGACACGCATCTTTTATATCGGTAGCCGCCCCCTCCACGAGGCGCTAAAGGCGGCGCATTCGAAAGGATTTTGACGTGATGACCGAGAAGAGTGGAGCCGATATCCTGATCGAGGCGCTGTGCGATCTCGGCGTGGAGGTCGTGTTCGGCTATCCGGGCGGTGCCGTGCTGCCGATCTACGACGCGCTGTTTCGCAGCGGCCGGATCAAGCACATCCTGGTGCGCCATGAACAGGCCGCGACGCATGCGGCGGAGGGTTATGCCCGCTCGACCGGCAAGCCCGGCGTGGTGCTCGTCACCTCGGGGCCCGGCGCGACCAATGCAGTCACCGGGATCACCGATGCGCTGATGGATTCGATTCCCATGGTCGTGATCACCGGACAGGTGCCGACCGCGCTGATCGGCACCGACGCGTTCCAGGAGGCCGATACCGTCGGCATCACGCGTCACTGTTCGAAGCACAATTATCTCGTGAAGGACCCGGCCAAGCTCGGCGGGGTGATCCACGAGGCGTTCCACATCGCCACCTCGGGTCGTCCGGGGCCGGTGGTCGTCGACATTCCCAAGGACGTGCAGGTCGCGACCGCGCGCTACACTAAGCCCGGCCCGATCCAGCACAAGACCTATCGCCCGCAGGTGAAGGCCGACCAGTCGCAGATCGAGCAGCTGGTGGACATGCTTGCTGCGGCCGAACGCCCGATCCTGTACACCGGCGGCGGCATCATCAATTCGGGCCCTGCCGCGAGCCAGCTGCTGTGCGAGCTCGTCCGCATCACCGGCGCGCCGGTGACGTCGACGCTGATGGGCCTCGGCGCCTATCCCGCGAGCGGCGAGCAGTGGCTCGGCATGCTCGGGATGCATGGCACCTACGAGGCCAACATGGCGATGAACCAGGCCGACCTCGTCGTCGCGCTCGGCAGCCGGTTCGACGACCGCGTGACCGGACGGCTCGACGCGTTCAGCCCGAACTCGCGGAAAGTGCATATCGACATCGATCGCTCGTCGGTGAACAAGACGGTGCGCGTCGATCTCGGCATCATCGCGGACGTCGGCCATGCGCTCGAGGACATGGTGCGGATCTGGAAGAGCCGTCAGCATCCCAAGCCCGACACCACCGACTGGCAGCGGCGGATCGCCGGCTGGCGCGCGGTCAAGTGCCTCGACTTCCCCGAGAACGACCCGAACGAGATCATGCCGCAGCGCGCGATCCGGGCGCTGTTCGACGCGACCAAGGCACGCAACCCGATCATCACGACCGAGGTCGGCCAGCACCAGATGTGGGCCGCACAGCATTTCGGGTTCGAAAAGCCGAACAAGTGGCTGACCAGCGGCGGTCTCGGCACGATGGGCTACGGCCTGCCCGCCGCGATCGGCGCGCAGCTCGGCAACCCGAACGCGCTGGTGATCGACATCGCCGGCGAGGCGTCGATCCAGATGAACATCCAGGAGCTGGCGACCGCCACCCAATACCGGTTGCCGGTGAAGATCTTCATCCTCAACAACCAGTATATGGGCATGGTCCGCCAGTGGCAGGAGCTCACCTATGAGAGCCGCTATGCCGAGAGCTATTCGGATTCGCTGCCCGATTTCGTCCGGTTGGGCGAGGCTTATGGCTGGAAGGGCATCCTGATCGAGACGCGCGACCAGCTCGACAGCGGGATCGCGGAGATGCTGGCCCATGACGGCCCGGTGATCGTCGATTGCCGCGTGTCGCAACTGACCAACTGCTTCCCGATGATCCCGAGCGGTGCTGCGCATACCGACATGATCCTTCAGGCGAACGAAGTGTCGGGCACGATGGACGACGAAGCGAAGGCACTGGTTTGATGCATATTTCCCAGGAAAAGGCCGAGCGGCATACGCTCGCCGTGATCGTCGACAACGAGCCGGGCATCCTCGCCCGGATCGCCGGCCTGTTCACCGCGCGCGGCTATAATATCGAGAGCCTGACCGTGTCGGAGATCACCGCCGACAAGGCGGTCAGCCGCATCACGATCGTCACCAGCGCGTCGCCCGCGACGATGGAGCAGATCCTCGCGCAGCTCGACCGGCTCGTCCCCGTCCACAAGGTCACCGACCTGACCGCGCAGGGCGCGCATGTCGAGCGCGAGCTGGCGCTGGTCAAGGTGCGCGGCACCGGCGACCACCGGATCGAGGCGCTCCGCCTCGCCGACGTCTACCGCGCGCGCGTGGTTGACGCGACGACGTCGAGCTTCGTGTTCGAGGTGACCGGCGGGATCGACAAGATCGACAAGTTCGTCGAGCTCATGGGCGAAGTCGGCCTGATCGAAGTCGCCCGCACCGGCATCGTCGCGATCGCCCGCGGCAAAGAGCCGGCGTAAGTTTACCCCGTCATCCCGACGCAAGTCGGGACACAGAACCACGAACGGCGCCGCCTGGAACCCTGGGTTCCGGCGTTCGCCGGAATGACGAAAGAAGGAAGAATATAATGCGTGTCTATTACGATCGCGACGCCGACCTGAACCTGATCACCGACAAGAAGATCGCGATCGTCGGTTACGGCTCGCAGGGCCATGCGCACGCGCAGAACCTGCGCGATTCGGGCGTCAAGGACGTCGCGATCGCGCTGCGCGAGGGCTCGCCGACCGCCAAGAAGGCTATCGAGGCCGGCTTCGCGGTCAAGTCGAACGCCGAGGCGGCGGCCTGGGCCGACATCGTCATGATTCTCGCCCCCGACGAGCATCAGGCGGCAATCTACGCGACCGACCTGCACGACAATCTGAAGCAGGGTGCGACGATCGCGTTCGCGCACGGCCTCAACGTCCATTTCGGCCTGATCGAGCCACGCGCCGATCTCGACGTCATCATGATCGCGCCCAAGGGCCCCGGCCACACCGTGCGCAGCGAATATGTCCGCGGCGGCGGCGTCCCCTGCCTGATCGCGATCGACCAGGACAAGTCGGGCAACGCGCACGACATCGCGCTCGCCTATGCATCGGGCGTCGGCGGCGGCCGCTCGGGCATCATCGAAACCAATTTCCGCGAGGAATGCGAGACCGATCTGTTCGGCGAGCAGGCCGTGCTCTGCGGCGGCATCACGCACCTGATCCAGGCCGGGTTCGAGACGCTGACCGAAGCCGGCTACGCCCCCGAAATGGCCTATTTCGAGTGCCTGCACGAGACCAAGCTGATCGTCGACCTGCTCTATGAGGGCGGGATCGCCAACATGCGCTATTCGATCTCCAACACCGCAGAATATGGCGACATCACCACGGGTCCGCGGATCATCACGTCGGAGACCAAAGCCGAGATGAAGCGCGTGCTGGCCGACATCCAGTCGGGCCGGTTCGTGAAGAACTTCATCCTCGACAACCGCGCCGGCCAGCCCGAGCTCAAGGCGGCGCGCAAGCAGGCGCTGGCGCATCCGATCGAGAAGATCGGCAGCGAGCTGCGCGGCATGATGCCGTGGATCGGGAAGAACGCGCTGGTGGATAAGGCGAAGAACTAAGGCCGGTATTCGCCGCCTTCCCTACGCTCGTTCGTGCTGAGCGACGTCGAAGCACCCCGCTTGGGGCAGGCCCTTCGACTGCGCTCAGGGCGAACGGGGGGTATTTGGCTACCGATAAGGGGCCGCTGCTTGCCCCCCCACCCCACCCCACCCCACCC
>NZ_JPJC01000077.1:0-723 GCF_000733135.1 Sphingomonas sp. FUKUSWIS1 | reverse complement strand
GCCATACCAGAACATGCTCGTCGCCGGCGCGATGCCGAGCCGCGCGACGTCCTTGCGCAGCGTGATCGTCGACGAGACATCCTGGACGACGCCGCCATCGGTCCCGTCGGTGTACCGGCACACGAAGCGGTACGCACCGGTCACGCTGGGCCCGTCGAGAAGGGCATAGACGGTATAGCTCTGCGCGCCCGTCGCCTCGATCCAGAAGGCGGTGAAGGCGGGAAATTCCTCCTTGCCGTCGATCCCCGTGTCGATCGCGATACCGCGCGCGGACAGGCCATATTGATCCTGAGAACCGGCGGTGCGGAAGTAAGAGGCGCCGATGAACGCCATCCAGTCGCTCTTGCCGTCGCTCGACACCGCGCGGAAGCCGGCGATGCCGAGGGCGGCGTGATGCCCGGATTCGGTCTTGAAGAGATCCGCGGCGAAGTCGACCGCGCGCGCCTGCCCGCGTTCGACGACATGGATCGCGACAGGGGTCGGCGCATAACGGCCGAGCGGGAACAAGCGGATGCCGCCCGCCAGCGTCCGTTCGGGCTTGTAGCTGATCGACCCTACCGCATCATAATCGATCGCCTCCGCCGCCGCGACCTTGGCCGGTGCGCGGTAGGGCGCGCGCGCCAGCGCCGCGGCGCGCTGCTGCAGAGCCTCCCAGGAAAACGACTCGGGCTTGCCCAGCGCGGGGGCGGACGACGCCGCGGCGCCGCGCTTGCGGGGGGTGCC
>NZ_JPJC01000076.1:0-8640 GCF_000733135.1 Sphingomonas sp. FUKUSWIS1 | reverse complement strand
ACGCCCGCCCCAAAACCGCGGCCATGCCCCCCAACAGCCCCCACCCGCCCTTCAGCACTCGACGGCCGCGCCACACGCACGGTAAGGGCAAACCCAAACGAGGACCCCCCGACCGATGTTCGATCTCGACGCCTATCTGACCCGTGTCGCCATGCCCGCGCGGCCCACGCTTGATTCGATCGGCCTCGGCCGGTTGCAGCTGGCGCACCGGCTCGCCATCCCGTTCGAGGATCTCGATGTCGTGCTCGGCCGCGGCATCGCGATCGACAGTGCCTCGGTGTTCGCCAAGCTCGTGACCGCGCGCCGCGGCGGCTATTGCTTCGAGCATAACCGGCTGTTCCTCGATGCGCTCGCCGAACTGGGCTTTGCCGCCCGCCCGGTGCTGGCGCGCGTCTGGATCGCCGCGACCGAAGTGCCGCCGCTCACGCACACCTTCGCGCTGGTGACGATCGACGGCCAGGCCTGGATCGCCGACACCGGCTTCGGCGGCAGCTACACCCCCGTGCTCCCGCTCGCCGACGGGGCCGAGGCGACCGCACCCGATGGCGCGCGCTTCCGGCTCGAGGCGACCAGCCGCGATCACGGCGAACAGGGTTGGATGCTACTGCGCGACGGGGATCCGATGACCACCGACGGACGCGGCGCGAGCGGCGGGTTCCAGCCGCAATACAGCTTCACGCTCGCCGAGGTGTTCGACGCCGACCTGCTGCTCGGCAATCACTGGACGTCGACCGCCCCCGCGAGCCGCTTCACCCAGACCGCGATCGCCAGCATCGTCCTGCCCAACGGCTTCGCCTCGCTGATGGGGCGCACCTATCGCCGACGGTCGGGCACCGATACGGCGGCGGGCGAGATCACCGACCCGCGCGTCTACCGGATCCGCATGAGTCTGTTGTTCGGGATCGACCTGAGCGTCGAGGACATCGCCGCGCTGAAGCTGTTCTGAGTCACCCGCCGCGCGGGATCACCCCGCGGGGCGGCTCAGGCCCGCTCGTGCGCCAGCAGGTCGCGCGCGTCGAGACCGAGCAGGTCGATATGCCCGAGGATGCGCGGCCAGTGCGTGGTGACGAACGTCTCGCGTTCCGCCACGCGCAGGGCCTCCGCAGCACCCGGCAGGACGAACATGCCGACGCCGCGCCGGACCTCGACATAGCCGTCGTCCTGGAACGTCTGATAGGCCTTGGCGACGGTCAGCGGGTTGGCGCCATGCTCGGCGGCAAAGGCGCGGACCGAGGGCAGCTGGTCGCCCGCGTGATAGTCGCCGCGTAATATCCCGGCGGCGATCGTGGCGCGGAGGCGGAGATATACGGGGCTGTCTTCGCTGCTGAGCGCTGTCATGCTGCCTTAATACAGCAATTGGCCATTTCGTCGAGTCCTAGGGCCGCCAGCGCGAGACGACACGTTCCATATCGGGGCGGGGCCGTTCGTCGAGCGGCCGCGACGGTGTGCCGACGAACAGGAACCCGGCGATCCGCTCATGGCCTTCGCCGAACGCATCGCGCACCGTGTCCGAATAGCTCGGCCAGCCGGTCAGCCAGCCGCCCGCAAAGCCCAGCGCGTGGACCGCGTGGAGCAGGTTCATGCACGCCGCCCCGGTCGACAATTCCTGTTCGAACACGGGGATATGGCTCGGCTTGGGTGACGACAGCACGACGACCAGCGCGGGGGCCTGGTGCGCGAACTGGTCGAGCGCCTCGATCTCGGTCCGCGACGCGGTCGGCCGCTCGACGCGGTACGCATCGATGATCAGCGCGGCGAGCGCGGTGCGCTGGTCCTGGCCGACCACCACGAAGCGCCAAGGCGCCAGCTTGCCATGATCGGGAGTGCGCGCCGCGATCGCCAGGATCTGCGCGAGCTGGTCGGCATCGGGACCGGGCGCGACAAGGTCGCGCGGCTTGCCCGAACGGCGGGTCGCGAGCAGCGAAAGCGGGCTGGAAGTGTCGTTGAACATTGCCCCGCAGATAGGCACGGGGCGCGGCAATTTACAGCCGCATCCGCGATTTAGCAGGCGGTCCCGCGGCCACCGATATTTACAGTCCCGGCTTTGCCGCTAGGTAAGGCCGCAATGAAGCCGCCGCGTTCGACGGCGGCCCAGCGTTTCAGGGAGCGTAAAAGATGGTGGACACCCCGACCGCGGATACGCCGCGAGAGCCGGATATCACCCATGTGAACCCCGCCAGCGGGGAGACGTGGTTCGGCCATCCCCGCCAGCTCGCGCGACTGTTCACCACCGAAATGTGGGAGCGTTTCGGCTATTACGGCATGCGCGCGCTGCTCACGCTGTACCTCACCAAGCATTTCGTGTTCGGCGACCGCGAGGCGACCGGGCTGTACGGCGGCTATACCGCTCTGGTGTATCTGACGCCGCTGGTCGGCGGTTATCTCGCCGACCAGTATCTGGGTTCGAAGCGCGCGGTGAAGTTCGGCGCGATCATTATGGCGCTCGGCTATCTGCTGCTCTGCTTCGGCGGCGAGACCGCCAAGCCCTATGCGACGATCGCCAACCAGCGCTACGAGATCCAGGTCGTCGAACAGGCCGACAGCGAGGTCCGCTACCTCGTCGACGGCGCGAACACGCTGAAGATCAAGGGCAATGACGACGGCACCGTCTCGCTGCTCGCCGCCGACGGCGCGGTCGCGCGCACCGTCGAAAAGGGCGGGTTCGAGTCGGGCGCAGAACGCAGCAGCTTCTACGTCACGATCATGCTGCTCGCGCTGTGCATGATCTCGGTCGGCAACGGCTTCTTCAAGCCCAACATCTCGACGATGGTCGGCGAGCTCTACGCGCAGGGCGACAAGCGCCGCGATGCCGGGTTCACGATCTTCTACATGGGGATCAACCTCGGCTCGCTGTTCTCGCAGCTGCTCTGCCCGTTCCTCGCGGTCGCGTTCGGCTGGTGGGCCGGCTTCGGGCTGGCGGCGATCGGCATGCTGTTCTCGTGGACGCTGATCCAGTTCGATGGCGGCAAACTCAACGGCTACGGCGAGCCGCCGGTGCGCAGCGGTCCCGATCGCGCGCTCGGCATCTATGCGCTCGCGCTGCTCGGCATCCCGATCTTCTACCTGCTGTTCGTCAACCTGATGAACGCCGAGCCGCCGGTGCCGGGTTCCGGGATCATCGGCTACATCGTCTCGCTGTCGCTGATGGGCAAATTGCTGTTCGGCACGTTCCTGGTCGCGGTGCCGGGCATCCTGATCTGGTCGTTCGTCAATGGCGAGCGGCGCGAGTTCCAGATGATGCTCGCGGCGATGGTGCTGATCGTCTTCAACGTCGTGTTCTGGACGCTGTTCGAGCAGGCGGGCTCGAGCCTCACGCTGTTCGCGGATCGCAACACCGATCTCAGCGTGTTCGGGCTGTTCAGCATCTCGGCTGGGCAGACCCAGTTCTTCAACGCGTTCTTCATCGTCGCGCTGGCGCCGGTGATGTCGATCCTGTGGACCAAGCTGGCCGCCCGGGGCATCGAGCCGTCGATCCCGGTCAAGTTCGGCATCGCGCTGATCGGCGTCGGCGTCGGCTTCCTGTTCCTCGTCTGGGGCGCGAGCATGGTCGGGCCGACGTTCAAGGTCGCGATCTGGTGGCTCGCCGGGCTCTACTTCATCCACTCGTTCGCCGAGCTCTGCATCTCGCCGGTCGGGCTCAGCATGATCACCAAGCTGTCGATCGCGCGCGTCGTCGGGCTGATGATGGGCGTGTGGTTCCTGTCGATCTCGGTCGCGCAATATGTCGCGGGCATCGTCGCGCAGGTCGCCAGCGTCGAGACGGTCGGCGGTCAGGTGACCAATCTGAAGGTCAGCCTCGACACCTATGCCGGCGTGTTCTGGACGATCGGGCTGGTCTCGGCGGGGATCGGCGTGCTGCTGCTGCTGATCTCGCCGCTGATCAAGAAGTGGATGCACGGGGTCCAGTAAGGCCGCTGGACCGCCGGCAAATCATTCCCTCAATCCGTCATCCCCGCGAAGGCGGGGATCCAGACACTCTGCGGTTCGTAAGAGACCACGGTTCGCCAGTCTGGATCCCCGCCTGCGCGGGGATGACGATTATAAAAGGGTAGGACCCGGTCAGATCCGCGTCATCGACAGCGCCTTCTCACCGTAGCGCGGCCCCGCCGTGCCACCCCTCGGCGCCGCCGCATCGAGTTTCGCCAGATCGTCCGCCGACAGCGTGACGTCGGCCGCCTTCATGCTGTCCTCCAGCGTGACGCGACGCTTCGACCCCGGGATCGGTACGATGTCGTCCCCCTGCGCCAGCAGCCACGCCAGCGCGACCTGCGCCGGACTCGCCCCATGCGTATCGGCGATACCCTTCACCACCGCGACCATCTCCATGTTCTTGGCGAAGTTTGCGTCCGAATAGCGCGGGTCGTTGCGGCGGTAATCGCCCTCGGGCAGGTCCGATCGCGCAGTGATCTGCCCGGTCAGGAACCCGCGCCCCAGCGGCGAATAGGGCACGAACCCGATTCCCAGCTCACGGCACAGCGGCAGGATCGCGTCCTCGACCCCGCGCTCCCACAGCGAATATTCGCTCTGCAGCGCCGCGATCGGATGCGTCGCCGCCGCGCGCCGGATCGTGTCGAGCCCGGCCTCCGACAGCCCCAGATGCCGCACCTTGCCCTCGCGGACGAGCTCCGCCATCGCGCCCACCGTCTCCTCGATCGGCACGCCCGGATCGACGCGGTGCTGGTAGAGCAGGTCGATCGTCTCGACGCCGAGCCGCTTCAGCGACCCCTCGCACGCACGCCGCACATTGGCAGGCGTGCTGTCGACGCCGGTCATGCCGTTCTCGTCATAGCGGAAGCCGAACTTGGTCGCGATCACGACGCCGTCGCGCTTCCCCCGGATCGCCTTGCCGAGCAGCTCCTCGTTGATCAGCGGGCCATAGATTTCGGCGGTGTCGAACAGCGTCACGCCCAGCTCGATCGCGCGGTGGATCGTCGCGATGCTCTCGTCGGCGGGGGCGCTGCCGTACATGTCCTTGCCGACGCCGGCCATCGGCATGCAGCCGAGACCCAGCGCGGAAACCTCGAAATCAGGGCCGAGCGTGCGATATTTCATGCGGAATCTCCTCGGCGCCGCCGCCGTGATCGGACCGCGCCGCGACGGAGATAGTGACGGCGGTGTCCATCGTCACGTTCCCGACCGTGCGAAACAGGTCGGGAATGGTCTCCACCGCGATGAGCAGACCGAGCACCTCGAGCGGGATGCCCATCGCCAGCGCGACGGGCGCGACCGAGGCGACGAAGCTGATCGTGCCGGGCAGCGAGATCGATCCCATCGTCGTGATCGCCGCGGTCGCGACGCCCGCGGCCATCTGCCCCGGCCCGATCGGCAGCCCCAGCCAGTGCGCGACGTACAGCGCGACCGCGAGGTTCATCGCCGGGCTGGTCGCGCGGAACACCGCGACCGACAGCGGCAGGACGATCCCGGCGGTGGCGGGCGACGCGCCGAGCTCGGTCGAGGCCTTCAGCATCGCCGGCAGCGAGGCGAGCGACGACTGGGTGCTGATCGCGACCGCCTGCGCCGGCGCGACCGCACGCGCGAACCGGCGCAGGCTGACCCGGCCGCCGATCATGCCGATCGGATAGGCGCTCAGCAGGACGATGAAGCCGATCGCCGAGACGCAGACGATATAGTGCAGCAGCGCGCCGAACGCCGCCGTCCCGGTGCGCGCACCGACCCCGTAGGCGAGCGCGAAGATGCCGATCGGCGCGAGCTTCAGCACCCATTTGATGATGATCAGCAGCGCGTCGACGACCGCCTGGAAGAAACCGGTTAGCACGCGGCGGCGATCGTCGGGCAGTTTCGTGACGGCAAAGGCGAACGTCAGCGCGAAGACGGTGAGCGGCAGGAACGAATCGCTCGATGCCGCGGCGACGATGTTGGTCGGCACGATCGTGTCGAAGAACGCGCCGATCCCCGGCACCGGCCCGACCGGGGCGGCACCGGTCAGCGCGGCGCGCAGAGCGGCGCCGAGCCCGCGTGGCAGCGGGAAGGCATCGAGGATCAACGGCATGACCAGCGCGGACATGATCGTCGAACTCCACAGGATGACGACGATCATCACCATCGCCCGCATCGTGATCTGCCCGGCGCGTGCCGCCTCGGTCGTCGCGCCGATTCCGGTGACGAGCAGCCCGACGACGAGCGGCACGATCACCATCTGCAACCCGTGCAGCCAGGCCGCGCCGATCGGCTGGGTCACCGCCGTCGCCGCGAGCGCGTGGGCCGGCGACCAGGCGGCCGCGGCGATGCCGATCCCGATGCCGCCGAACAGCGCTGCGAGTATCCGTGTAGTCTGCGACATGCTCGCCCTTCGTGTTCCACCGCGCTATCAGCGATGCCAGAGAGCGATACCGGACGGAAAGCATTGACGATGGCAAGGAAATATTTTGGCACCGACGGCATTCGCGGTGCCACCAACGCATCGCCGATGACCGCGGAGATGGCGATGAAGGTCGGCATGGCGGCGGGCGCCTATTTCCTGCGCGGCGATCATCGCCACCGCGTCGTGATCGGCAAGGACACGCGGCTGTCGGGCTATATGCTCGAATCCGCGCTCGTTGCGGGCTTTACCAGCGTCGGCATGGACGTGGTGATGGTCGGGCCGATGCCGACGCCTGCGGTCGCGATGCTGACCCAGTCGATGCGTGCGGATATCGGCGTGATGATCTCCGCCAGCCACAACCCCTATGCCGATAACGGTATCAAGCTGTTCGGCCCCGACGGCTTCAAGCTGTCCGACGAGGCCGAGACCGCGATCGAGGCGCTGATCGACGGCGACGTGCCGCTGGTCGCGTCGAGCAAGATCGGCCGCGCGCGCCGGATCGACGATGCGCAGGGGCGCTACATCCATTTCGCCAAGTCGACCTTCCCGGAAAATCTGCGGCTCGACGGGATGCGGATCGTGCTCGATTGCGCGAACGGCGCCGCCTACAAGGTCGCCCCCTCGGCGCTGTGGGAACTCGGCGCGGACGTCGTCGCGATCGGCGTCACGCCCGACGGCACCAACATCAACGACGGCGTCGGCTCGACCGCACCGCAGGCGCTTGCCGAGACGGTCGTCGCGAGCGGCGCGGATATCGGCATCGCGCTCGACGGTGACGCCGACCGGCTGATCGTCGTCGACGAGACCGGCACGATCGTCGACGGCGATCAGCTGATGGCGACGATCGCGGCAAGCTGGGCGCGGCAGGGGCGGCTCAAGGGCGGCGGCCTCGTCGCCACCGTGATGTCCAATCTTGGCCTCGAACGCCATCTCGCCGCGCAGGGGCTCGGGCTGGTCCGTACCCAGGTCGGCGATCGTCACGTGCTCGAAAAGATGCGGTCGAGCGGCTATAATGTCGGCGGCGAGCAGTCGGGGCACATCATCCTCAGCGACTATGCCACGACCGGCGACGGCCTGGTCGCCGCCCTCCAGATCCTCGCCGAGGTCAAGCGCTCGGGCGCGCGCGCGGGCGAGGTGCTCCACCGGTTCGAACCCTTGCCGCAACTGTTGAAGAACGTACGGTTCGGCGGCGGCAAGCCGCTCGACGACGAGGCGGTGAAAGCGGTGATCGCGCAGGCCGAGGCCGAGCTCGCCGGCAAGGGGCGGCTCGTCATCCGCCCGTCGGGCACCGAACCCGTGATCCGCGTGATGGCGGAAGGGGATGATCCGGGTCAGGTCGGGCGCGTCGTCGACCGGATCTGCGAAGCCGTCCGCAAGGTCGCCGCCTGATGCTCGAGATGCGCCCCACCTGCGAACGCTGCGCCGCCGAGCTTCCCGCCGACGCGCCCGGCGCGTTCATCTGCTCGTACGAATGCACCTTCTGCGCCTCCTGTGCGGACGCGCTCGACGAGCGCTGTCCCAATTGCGGCGGCGAACTCCTCGACCGCCCGACCCGGTTCGGCGATGCCCCGCCACAGAGACCCGCCTCGGGCCGGCGGCACTAGACCCCGCTCCAAACCTCAACCACCCCGGCGAAGGCCGGGGCCCAGTTGGCAAGGTCGAGGTAACGGATCGCTGCCCTCCGTCAGGAGCAGTCCCCAACTGGGCCCCGGCCTCCGCCGGGGAGGTGGCGAGGGCATGGCCCTGTCCCGCACCGCACCGACTATGCCATAGCCCGACCCATGACCTCCAACCCCGCCCGGCACCGCCAATGACCGCGAGACTCCTCATCATCGCCGGCTCCGATTCAGGCGGCGGCGCCGGCATCCAGGCGGACATCAAGACCGTCACGATGCTCGGCGGCCACGCGATGACCGCCATCACCGCGATCACCGCGCAGAACACGCTCGGCGTGCAGGCGGTCCACCCGGTGCCCACCGACATCGTCCTCGCGCAGATCGACTCGGTCGTGTCCGACATCGGCGTCGACGCGGTGAAGATCGGCATGATCGGCTCGGCCCTGACCGCCAACGCCGTCGCCGACCGCCTGACGTCAATGTTTTCCCGCGACCCGATACCGATCATCTTCGACCCGGTCATGATCGCCAGCAGCGGCTCGGTGCTCGCCGCCCCCGACACGATCGCCGCCTTCGCCCGCCTCATGCGGATCGCCACGCTCGTCACCCCCAACCTCCCCGAACTCGCAGCGCTCGGCGGCGAAGCCGCGGTACGCGCACTCGGGCCCGCCGTGCTCATCAAGGGCGGCCACGCCGAAGGCC
>NZ_JPJC01000075.1:0-2679 GCF_000733135.1 Sphingomonas sp. FUKUSWIS1 | reverse complement strand
CAGCGCGAACTGAGTCGCGGTATAGGCAAGGTTGGATAGGCCCGAGAGATAGGTGACGAACACCGTCAGCCCGATCCCGCTCGTCACCTGCTCGGTCGCGACCGCGATCGTCAGCCAGGTGTTCGAATGCCCGTGCCAGGCGAGGATGACGAACATGAAGTTGCTGAGCATCATCAGCATGCCCGACACGAACAGCGCGCGGCCGAGGCCCAGCCACGCCATGAACGGCGCGCCCAGCGCGGTTCCGACGATCAGCCCCCAGAACCCGACCAGCTTGTTGATCGCGATGAATTCGGTGTCGCTGAACCCCAGCTCGACGATCATGGGGTTGAGCATGCCCTGCCCCATCGCATCGCCCAGCTTGTAGATCAGCACGAACAGCAGGATCAGCACCGCGCCGCGACGCTGGAAGAATTCGCGGAACGGCCCGATGATCGTATCCTCGAGCCAGCGCCCGCGCGACGCCTGATCTTGCGATGCCAGCACCCGGTCATGCAGTCCGCGCCCCGCCCAGAGCGCCGCGAGTGCGCCGGGAATGACGCAGAAGGCGGTCAGTCCATAGCCCATCGCCCAGCCGAGCCCGAGCCCTTCGGACGAGGCGATCGCGATCGTGCCGACCCCCGCCGCCAGATTGCCGAGCCGATAGCCGAACTGGTTGTTCGCGGTCCCGTGCGGCAATTCGTCTTCGGGCAGGATCTCGATCCGGTAGGCGTCGATCACGATATCCTGAGTCGCGCCGAGGAACGCGGTCACGATCGCCCAGAAGGCGAACACCCCGAGATGCTCCTGCGGCGCGCTGAACCCCAGCATCCAGACCGAACCGAACAGCAGCGCTTGGACGAAGAACAGCCACGCGCGACGCTGTCCGACCCAAGCCGTCAGCACCGGGATCTGGAACCGGTCGATGAACGGCGCCCAGAGAAATTTCAGCGTGTACGGGGTCGTCAGGCCGATCGCGAAGCCGATCGTCTTCTTGTCGATCCCGACCTTCGACAGCCAATAGCCCATCGTCCCCAGCAACAGCGCGAGCGGAAAGCCGCTCGATATCCCCAGCAGCAGCGCCGCGATCGGCCGGGGCCGCAGATAGGGGGCCATGGTGGCGAGCAGGGATCGGCGCGGAACGGCTGTACTGGACATGGCGCGACCATAGCGGGCTGTCGACGCGAGGGAAGGCGGAAGACGTCGCCGCTTCGCCTTGGTCGCGACGAAGCTAAACGCGCCCCGTCAGACGGGCGCGCTGAACAGCCGCAGGCCCGAGGGCAGCTTCTTCGGCTCGCTCCCCGCCATCCGCGCCTCGATCGCGGCGATCGCGGCAAGCAGGTCACGCTGCGAATAGGGTTTGGAGAGACACCCCGCGGCCAGCGTCGTCGCCTCGACCGGGCAGTTGCCCGTGACGAACAGCACCGGCACCCCGCGTTCCAGGGCCGCACGCGCCACGTCGAGCCCCGATCCGTCGCTCAGGCTGACATCGGCGAGGATCAGGTCGATCGCGGACTCGCTTTCGATCACCGCCAGTGCATCGCTGACCCGGTCGACCGTCGCGACCACGGTAAATTTCGATTCGGTCAGGAAATATTCGGTGTCGAACGCGACCAGCGGTTCGTCCTCAACAACCAGCAAGCGGATGATCAGCCGCTTCTTCTTTGCGAACAGCATCGACATCACGCCCCTTCGCGCAACGAATGGTCGTTACGCCCATGCGACATAACGCACCGCATCACGAAGGGACGCAAATATTTTCGCGCTGCACCCCGATCCATAGTATCAGCCGCGCCATGACGACTTCAAAAGACGATAACCCGACTGCCAGCCCGTCGAACGACGCGCCTGCAACAGCCCCCGCAGCCCCCATCAAGGGCGACCGCATCGCCAAACTGCTCGCGCGCGCGGGCGTTGCGTCGCGCCGCGACATCGAACGGATGATCGCCGAGGGGCGCGTCGCGCTCAACGGCACCACGCTCGACACGCCGGCGACGATCCTGCGCAACCTTTCCGGCGTCACCGTCGACGGCGATCCGGTCGAGGCGCCCAGCGCGGCACGGCTGTTCCTGTATCACAAGCCGACCGGGCTGCTCGTCACCGAGCGCGATCCCGCGGGCCGGACGACGATCTACGACCGCCTGCCGCGCGAACTGCCGCGACTCGTTCCCGTCGGCCGCCTCGATCTCAACACCGAGGGGCTGTTGCTGATGACCACCGACGGTGGCCTCAAGCGCCAGCTCGAGCTCCCCGCGACCGGCGTCGAGCGCGCCTATCGCGCCCGCGCCTATGGCAACATCACCCAGCCGCAGCTCGAGGAGCTGATCGAGGGGATCGAGATCGAGGGCGTCCGCTACGGCTCGATCAACGCGAATATCGAACGCCGCACCGGCGCGAACGTCTGGATCGAGATGATCCTGACCGAGGGCAAGAACCGCGAAGTCCGGCGCGTGCTCGAGCATCTGGGTCTCCAGGTCTCGCGCCTGATCCGCACCCGCTACGGTCCGTTCGTGCTCGGCGATCTCGCCCCCGGCCAGATCGGCGAGGTGCTCCAGCACGACGTCGTCGCCTTCCAGAAGGAGCTCGCGCGCGGCAAGCCCGAGGGCCCCGGCGCGCGTCCGAACATCGGCATCAGCGCCAGTGCCGGCGCGGGTGCGGGGATCGGCGCCAAGTCGCCTCAGCGCGGCGCCAATG
This sequence comes from Sphingomonas sp. FUKUSWIS1, assembly GCF_000733135.1. Taxonomy (NCBI): domain Bacteria; kingdom Pseudomonadati; phylum Pseudomonadota; class Alphaproteobacteria; order Sphingomonadales; family Sphingomonadaceae; genus Sphingomonas; species Sphingomonas sp. FUKUSWIS1. Next base: position 6 of record NZ_JPJC01000075.1, on the reverse strand, counting down.
CGCCCC
>NZ_JPJC01000074.1:0-7645 GCF_000733135.1 Sphingomonas sp. FUKUSWIS1 | reverse complement strand
ATCCCCCGGTCGCGCGCAACGCCGCCGCCGACGCGATGGCGCGGGGCTGCGCGGCGCTCGGCATCACCGCGACCGACGCCCCCGCCGCCCTGGTCTCGCGCGATCGCGACCAGCCGCACTGGGGACAGCGCCAGGCCTGCGTCAATTGCGGCGCCTGTCACCAGGGCTGCCGCAACGCCGCCAAGACGAGCATGGACACGACCTATCTGCCCCTCGCAGTGGCGCATGGGGCCGAGATCCGCGCCGGCGCCCGCGTGATCGCGTTCGACTATGACGGCCGCGGCCGGATCAGCGCGGTCGTGTACAGCCAGAACGGGCAGGAGCATCGCCAGCTTTGCGCCGCGGTCTTCCTGTGCGCCGGCGGAGTTGAGACGCCGCGGCTGCTGCTCAACCTCGGCATCGCCAATTCGAGCGGTCAGGTCGGGCGCAACTTCATGGCGCATGTCGCGACGCAGCTCTGGGGCCGGTTCGACGCGGAGATGCGGATGAACCGCGGCTATCCCTCGTCGCTGATCAGCGAGGACATGATGCGACCCGGCGATGCCGGCTGCGCGGGCGGTTATCTGATTCAGAGCCTCGGCGTGCTCCCCGTCAACCTCGCCACCGGGCTCGCCCGCGGCGCGGGCCTGTGGGGCGAACGGCTGCAGACGCTCCTGCGCGGCTATAACCGGATGGCGGGGATCGGGATCAACGGCGAGTGCCTGCCGCATGCCGACAACCGGCTGACACTCGCCGACGAGGTCGACGCCTTCGGCCACCGCAAGGCGCGGATCGACTTCAGCTATCACGCCAACGAACAGGCGATCGATCGCCACGCCCGGCGCACGCTCACCGACATCTGGGCGGCGGCAGGCGCGCAGGACATCTTTGCGGTCGATCGCTCGGCGCATACGATCGGCACCTGCCGCATGGGGCATGACGGCGACACCGCGGTGGTTGATTCCGACGGTCGCAGTTTCGACATCGCAAACCTGCGGATCTGCGACAATTCCATCTTTCCCAGCGCACTGGCGGCCAATCCCGCGCTGACGATCATGGCGCTGTCGCTGCGCACCGCCGACCGTTTTCTCGCATCCGACGATTGAGGAGTTTCACATGGATCTGGGTATCAAGGGGCGCATCGCGCTGATCAGCGGCGCGGATTCCGGCATGGGCAAGGAAACCGCACGGCTGCTGCTCGAGGCCGGCGTGCGCGTCGCGATCACCGATCAGCCGGGCGGCACGCTCGACACGGCGCTCGCCGAACTGTCGCCGCTCGGCGAGGTGGTCGCGGTGACCGGCGACGTCACCAGCCTCGATGATGTCCGCGCGATCTGGGCCGAGGTGCGCGAGCGGCTCGGTGATCCCGACATCTATGTCAACGCCGCGGGCGTGACGGGCGCGACCGGCGACTTTCTCGACGTCGACGATGCCGGCTGGGAGCAGACGCTCGACATCAACCTCATGGGCGCGGTGCGCATGTGTCGCGAGGCGATCCCGGCGATGCGCAAGGGCGGCTGGGGCCGGATCGTGCTGTTCGCCTCCGAAGACGCGGTCCAGCCCTATGTCGACGAACTCGCCTATTGCGCGTCGAAGGCGGGCATCCTCGCGCTCGCGAAAGGGCTGTCCAAGGCCTATGGCGGCGACAATGTCCTCGTGAACACCGTCTCGCCCGCGTTCATCGCGACGCCGATGACCGACAAGATGATGCGCAAGCGCGCCGAGGAACGCGGCGAGAGCTTCGACGCGGCGATCGACAGCTTCCTCGAGGAGGAACGCCCGGGTATGGTGCTCAAGCGCCGCGGCAAGGCCGAGGAAGTCGCCGCCGCCGTCGCCTTCCTTTGCTCGGAGCGGGCGAGCTTCATCAACGGTGCAGGGATACGCGTCGATTCCGGCTCGGTGTTCACGATCGCCGGATGACGGAACAGCGCGTGCACCGGATCGGGTTCGGCGGCGGGTGCCACTGGTGCACCGAGGGCGTCTTTCAGGCGCTCCGCGGCGTGCAGACGGTCGAGCAGGGCTTCCTCCAGTCCGAGGCCCCGTCGGACGCCTGGGCGGAGGGCGTGATCGTGACGTTCGATCCCGCCGCCATCAGCCTGGCGACACTGGCCGAGGTCCATCTGCGCACGCATTCGGCGAAATCCGGCTATTCCCCCGCCGGACGCTATCGCAGCGCCATCTATGTGTTCGAGGACGGCCAGCGCCCCGACGCCGAAGCGGCGATCGCCCGGTTCGCAGCCGAGAGCGCTGAGCCGGCCCGCACGCTGGTCCTGCCGTGCACCGGCTTCCGGCCCTCGGACGAGCGCTTCCAGAATTACTACCGGACCGATCCAGACCGGCCCTTCTGCCGCCGCTACATCGATCCCAAGCTCGACTATATCCGCACCCATTTCGCCGCCGTCGCCCTGCCCGCGGAGCCGCGCGCGTGAGCGTCTTCTTCACCGCCGACACGCATTTCGGCGACCACCGCACGATCAACATCGCGCGCCGGCCGTTCGCCGACACCGCCGCGATGGACACAGCGCTGATCGACCGGTGGAACGCCGTCGTCGGGCCGCAGGACGTGGTGTGGCACCTTGGCGACGTCGCGCGTCGCTCCGAGGACGTGGCCGGGCTGCTCGCGCGGCTGAACGGGACCAAGCACCTGCTGCGCGGCAACAATGATCCCGATGCGACGCTGGCGGCACCGGGCTGGGCCAGCGTCGCCGACTATGCGGAGATCACGCTCGACGACCGGCGGCTCGTCCTGTGCCATTACCCCTTCCGCAGCTGGAACGGCCAGCACCGCGGCGCGCTCAACCTGCACGGGCACAGCCATGGCCGGCTGAAGCCGATGCTCCGCCAGTTCGACGTCGGCGTCGATGTCGATGGTCACGACTATGCGCCGGTCCGGCTCGACCGCCTGCTCGCGCCCCGGCGATAGGTGCGAGGAGAATGGGCGGACGCGTGAAACGGATGGCCGGACTGGCCGAGGCGGCGGCACGGACCGCGCAGGCTGCGGACGACGCGCCCTGCGCCCTATGCGGCCGCCCGCTCGGCCACCGCGTCGAGCGCCACCACGTCGTCCCCAAGAGCGAGGGCGGTACACAGACCGTGCCGGTCCATCCGATCTGCCACCGCACCATCCACGCCTTCGTCGCCAACCGCGACCTCGCCACCAGCTATGCGACGATGGACCAGCTCCGTGCGCGCGAGGATATCGCCCGCTACCTGCGCTGGATCGTCGACAAGCCCCCCGACTTCCGCGCCCCCACGCGCAAGCGCAGCGCCCCCTGAACGGACCTTGGTGGTGTAACCCGCAAGCAACACCCGTTTCGCAATTTACCATTGCTGATCGTAACGGAGCAGCAACATATGGTCATAAAAACCATTTTCGTCGTAACCATGGTGCACCGCCGTAAAACGGGGTGTCACAAGGGGGACAGAAATGCGTTGGACGAAATGGATGATGCGCTCGTCGCGGATGGCGATGGGCGCGGGCCTGCTGATCGCGGCCAATGGCGCCGCGGCGCAACTGGCGACCGACCCCCAGACGCCCACCGCCCCCGCGGCGACCGAGGCCCCCACCGAAGACATCATCGTCACCGGATCGCGCATCCGTCGCGACCCGCTCGATCAGCCATCGCCCGTCATCACCGTCGATGAGAACGCGATCGCGCGCACCGGCCTGTCGTCCGTCGCGGACATCCTGCAACGCCTGCCCGCCTCGTCGGGCGGCCTCAATTCGAAGTTCAACAGCTCGGGCAATTTCGGCAACCCGCCCGATGGCGGCGGCGTCGGCGCGGGCTCCGCGGTGCTCGACCTGCGCTATCTCGGCCCCAAGCGGACGCTCGTGCTCGTCGACGGCCTGCGCTTCGTCAACGGCGCGTCGGCCAGCGGCATCCCGGCGACGGTCGATCTCAACTCGATCCCGTCCTCGATGATCGAACGGATCGAGGTGCTGCAATCGGGCGCCTCGACGCAATACGGGTCCGACGCGATCGCGGGCGTCGTCAACATCATCACCAAGCAGAACCAGAAGGGGTTCAAGGGATCGGCGCAATATGGCCAGTATCTCGGCGACAATGACGGCAAGACGCAGGATTACCAGCTGAGCTACGGCTTTGGCAGCCAGGGCGTGCACGTCGTCGCGGGCGGCTATTACACCAAGCAGGAATCTGTCAGCGCCGCCGATCGCGACATCTCGCAATTCCCCAATCCGGGCCAGACCAGCTGCGCCGAACCCATCGGCGGCTGCTCCAGCTTCACGCCCTTCGGCCGGTTCCTGGTGAACGGCCAGAACATCACGCTGCGTGGCCCCGTCGCCAGCGGCCGCCCGGTCTATGACCCGACGCTCGCGACCGGCGACTTCAAGGCGTTCACCGCCGCCGATCGGTTCAACTTCGCCCCGCTCAACTATTTCCTGACGCCGGTCGAGCGGTTCGGCGGCTTCGTCAACACGCGCGCCGAGTTTTCGGAGGCGCTCAATCTGCGCGTGAAGGCGGTCTATAACCGCCGCAATTCGCAGAACCAAGCGGCGTTCCTCCCACTCGGCATCGGTCCCGACGTCGGCAACGGCAACATGCTCGACACGCTCTCGGTCGATGCCACCAACCCGTTCAACCCGTTCGGCGTGACGCTCGTCCCCGGGCAGAACTACACCGCGATCTTCCGCCGCCTCGTTGAGGCGGGGCAGCGCACCTACAGCCAGCAGGTCGACACCATGTCGCTGACCGGCACCCTGGACGGCAAGTTCCAGATGTTCGGGCACAACTGGTATTGGGATGCGAGCGCGGTCATCGGCTATAACGATGCCAAGCAGCTGTTCACCGGCAACATCAACGCCGCGCGCCTCGCCCGCGCGATCGGCCCGATCAGCCAGTGCACCGGCGAATGCGTGCCGTTCAACTTCTTCGGCGGGGTCGGCTCGATCACCCCGGCGATGCTCGGCTATATCGGCTTCGACGAACGCGACCGCAGCCGCCAGAAGCTGAACGACTATACCGCCAATATCTCCGGCGAGCTGTTCGACCTGCCCGGCGGGCCGGTCGGCATCGCGGTCGGCTATGAGCATCGCTATCAGTTCGGCAGCTTCACGCCCGACCCGATCATCCAGGCGGGTCTCGGCGCGGACATCCCGGCACAGGCGGCGAGCGGCAAGTTCAACGTCGACGAGGTCTATGGCGAAATCCGCCTGCCGCTGCTGCGCGACATTCCCGGCATCGCCTCGCTCGAGCTGAACGGCGCGGTCCGCCATTCGAACTATTCGACCTTCGGGGGCAATACGACGCTCAGCGGCGGCGCGTTGTGGAAGCCCGTCAGCGACCTGCTGCTGCGCGGCCAATATGCCGAATCGCTGCGCGCACCGTCGATCGGCGAGCTGTTCGGCGCGCAGTCGCGGTTCGACGCCTCGATCGACGATCCCTGCACCAGCGCCGCGGGCGGGCTGTTCCAGTCCAACCCGACGGTTCGCGCGAACTGCGTCGCCAACGGCGTGCCCGGCAATGGCAGCTATGCCGAACCCTCGGGCCAGTTGCCGGTGCTCACCGGCGGCAATAGCGAGCTGCGCCCTGAAACCGCCCGGACGCTGCTGTTCGGCGGCGTGTACAGCCCAAGCTGGGCCCGCGGCGGCACGCTCTCGGCGCTCAGCCTCGAGGTCAATTATTACGACATCAAGGTCGACGACTCGATCGCGTCGATCCCGGCCCAGGTGCTGCTCAGCCGCTGCGCCCAGACCGGCGACGCGCTCAGCTGCGCGGCGGTGCGGCGTGCCCCCAGCGGCATCGTGACCGCGATCAACGGCCTGCTGCTCAACACCGGCGGCATCCGCACCAAGGGCATCGACGCGACGCTGACGGTCCGCTCGGGCGAAACCGGCGCCGGGCGCTTCGGCCTCTACGTCTCGGGCAACTATCTGCTCAAGTACAGCGAGCGGACGCCCGCGACTGACGGCTTCGTCACGACCGACTATGTCGGCACCGAACGCGGCTCGCCCGATCAGACCTATCCGCACTTCAAGGGACTGGGGACGATCGACTGGTCGGTGGGGCCGGTCACCGCGAGCGTCACCGGACGCTATATCGACAATGTCGACGAAATCGCTGCGGAGAACGCCCTGAAGAGCCGCCTCTACGGCGACGTCCAGCTCCAGTTCCGGCCGGCCTGGCTCGATTCGAAGCTCGCGCTGACCTTCGGCGTGAACAACGTCTTCGACAAGGATCCCCCCGCCTGCTTCAGCTGCAGCCTGAACAACTTCGACCCGACGACCTATGACATCCCGGGCCGGTTCGGCTACCTGCGGCTCTCCTACGGGCTGTAGGACGAGGGCTGCCGACCGGCGCGTCGGTCGGCAGCCACACAGGCGTCGGAAACATAGGATGCTCCGATCGCCAAAAGACCCTCGTCTCACCGATTGTGAGGAACGAAGTAGGCCGTCCCCGCGCTCGACCCCGACAGAAGGAGACGAGCAATGGACGACACCAGGGTCTGGGCATTTGAAGAAAGCCTGTGGACGGGCGACGCGGACCAGTATCACACGCTGATCGACGACGAATGCGTGATGGTGCTCCCCGAGCAGCCCTTCGTGATGACCGGCGCGCAGGCGATCGAGGCGGTCGCCGATACGCCGCGCTGGTCGGAGGTCCGGTTCAGCGAACAGCAGATCATGCGCCCGCAGGAAGGTCTGATCGCGATCGCCTACAAGGCCGAGGCGAGCCGCGAAGGCGCAACCGGCTATACTGCCTATTGCACCACCACGATGCGCCGGCTCGAGCATGAGGAATGGCGCGTGGTCCAGCACCAGCAGACGCTCGCCCCGGTCGCCGGCGGCGCCTGAGCCGACCAATATGGCGGTCACCCCGTGACCGCCGATGATCAGGAGCGCGTCGCCAGCCCCCCCGCCAGCGGCATGCTCCTGGTCCTGACCCCCGTTGCCGCCGCCAGCGCATTGGCGAGCGCGGCGGCGGTGGGCCCCTGCGCGCACTCGCCCGTGCCGAGAAACGGCGTACCCGGCCGGTCGATGACCTCGACGACGACGCTGTGCGGCACGTCCGCGAACCGCAGGATCGGATAGCCGCTCCAGTCATAATCGGTCCGGCGCGTGCCGTCGTGCCCCGCGGCCTCGTAGGCGGTCCAGCTCAGCGACTGGAGCAACCCGCCCTCGACCTGGTTGCGGATGCCGTCGGGATTGACCGCCTCGCCGCTGTCGACCGCGACGACCGCGCGGTGGACGACCAGCCGCCCTTCGTCGGGGATCCGCTCGACATCGAGCGCGACCGCGCAATAGGCGCCGTGATTCTTGTAGCGCGCAAAGGCGAAGCCCCGCCCGCGATTGGGCCGGGGCCGATAGCGGCTCCACCCGAACCGCGCCGCCGCGCGCCGAATCACCTCTGCAGCGCGCGGATCGTCGAGATGCGCCAGCCGGAACGCGACCGGATCGCGCCCCGCCGCCGCCGCCAGCTCGTCCATCGCACTTTCGAGCGCGAAGATGTTCAGATGCGCGCCCAACCCGCGCAGCGCCGACACCCGCACCGGCATGTCGGGCAGGAACTGGCTGACGATGCTCTGGTTGGCGAAGCGATAGAGCGGGATGGCGTTGCGATCGCCGCCGCCATTGGGCTGCGGGATCGGCTTGGGCGGCGTCGGCACGAACGGCGGCACCACCTCCACGCCCGCGAGCAGGTCGCCC
>NZ_JPJC01000073.1:3056-4618 GCF_000733135.1 Sphingomonas sp. FUKUSWIS1 | reverse complement strand
CGATGACCCCGGAGGCCGTGCACGCGGCGATGGCGCAGCGGCTCGCCGCCGCGCCGCCGCCCGACGGCATCTTCGCCGCGTCCGACGTCGCCGCAATGAGCGTGCTGCGCGCGCTCGCCGAAGCCGGGATCGACGTCCCCACCACCACCGCAGTGATCGGCTATGACGACGTCACGCTGGCCGCGCACACCTCGCCAGCGCTCACGACCATCCGCCAGGATCTCGCCGAGGGCGCCGCGCTGATGGTCGATCGCCTGATGCAGCGGATCGCGGGCCATGCGACCGGATCCGCGATCGTCACCCCCGTCCTGATCGAGCGCCAGTCCGCCTGAACCGCTCCGCCTGCGCTGATTTCAACGCTTCACAATCGATTGCATAACACGTCTTGCAATCGATTGCGAAAAGCGTATGAGGCGATTCTGGGCTTCATAGAAAGCCACCGCGCAGGGAGGATATCATGAAAGCACGTTACGTTTTGCTCGCCGGAATCGCCGCCACGTCCTTCACGACGGTGGCCGCGGCGCAGACCGCGCCCATCCAGGACGTACCCGTTCAGGCCGCACCCGCACCGAGCGATCAGCCAGGCGACACCAACGCGACGCCGGCGCCGATCGACGGCCAGGACGACATCGTCGTCACCGCGGTCGCGCGCGGCACCAACCGCCTCAACACCTCGATCACGACCAGCTCGATCGGCTCCGACGCGCTGATCCAGCTCGCGCCGCGCACCTCGGGCGAGCTGCTGCGCAACCTGCCCGGCATCCGCGTCGAGGCCTCGGGCGGTGACGGCAACGCCAACATCTCGGTCCGCGGCCTGCCGGTCGCGTCGGGCGGCTCGAAGTTCCTCCAGCTCCAGGAAGACGGTCTGCCGATCCTCGAATTCGGCGACATCACTTTCGGTAATGCCGACATCTTCCTGCGCGCCGATTTCAACGTCCGCACCGTCGAGTCGGTCCGCGGCGGCTCCGCCTCGACCTTCGCGTCCAACTCGCCGGGCGGCGTGATCAACTTCATCTCGAAGACCGGCGAGCAGGAAGGCGGCGCGTTCCAGCTGTCGAGCGGCCTCGACTACCGCGAATTCCGCGTCGATTTCGACCAGGGCGGCAAGCTCTCCGACAGCGTCACCTATCATGTCGGCGGCTTCTACCGGATCGGCGACGGCCAGCGCGAAGTCGGCTTCGACGGCGTCAAGGGCGGCCAGCTCAAGGCGAACATTACCAAGTCGTTCGGCAATGGCGGCTATGTCCGGCTCTACGGCAAGTATCTCGACGACCGCGCGATCGGCTACCTCCCCAACCCGGTGCGCGTCACGGGCAGCAACAGCGACCCCGATTACAGCAGCATCGCCAATTTCTCGATCAACAACGGCACGCTGCATAGCGCCAACATCCGTACCGCGCAGACGCTCGACGGCAACAACCGGCTGACCACGCGGTCGATCCGTGACGGCCAGCACCCGGTCGTCTATTCGGCGGGCCTCGAGACGCAGATCCCGCTCGCGGACGACTGGAACATCGTCGAGCGGTTCCGCTATGCCGACATTTCGGGCGGCTTCACCTCGC
>NZ_JPJC01000073.1:0-2891 GCF_000733135.1 Sphingomonas sp. FUKUSWIS1 | reverse complement strand
CAGGCGGGTCAGCGCATTGCCGACCCCGCCTCGCTCAACGGCAACGGTCTGCTCGCCAACATCGTCCTGTTCGATGTCGACCTGAAGAGCCTCAACAACATCACCAACGACATCCGCCTGAACGGCTCGCTGCCGTTCGCCGGCGGGTCGCTCGCGGTCACCGGCGGCTTCTATGCCTCGCGGCAGGACATCAAGAGCGACTGGCTGTGGACCTCGTCCGTCCAGACCGTCGCGGACAATGGCCGCTCGGAACTTGTCGACGTCCGCACCGCGGCGGGCGTGCCCGTCACGCAGAACGGCGTCCCCGGCTATTCGGCGAGCTTCTTCGGCAATTGCTGCCGCCGCTCCTATGACCTCGACTACACGACCTACGCACCGTTCGCGCAGCTCGGGCTCGAGCTCGGCCGGTTCAACATCGACGGGTCGCTGCGCTACGATTTCGGTCGCGCACGCGGCAGCGTCGCCGGCTCCGATCTCGGCGCCGCGTTCGGCAGCGGCATCACGACGTTCGACATCAACGGCGACGGCGTGATCTCGGCCGCTGAACGTCAGGTCGCGGTGATCCCCAACGCCCGGTCGCCGCTCGACTACAACTATGACTACCTGTCCTATTCGGGTGGCGTGAACTTCCGCCTGACCGACAGCACCGCGCTGTTCGGTCGCTACAGCCGCGGCGGCCGTGCCAACGCCGATCGCCTGTTGTTCGGCCCCTCGATCAACACCGCGACGGGCGGGCTGACCGATCAGGGCGCAGCGGTCGATTTCGTCCGCCAGCTCGAGGGCGGGTTCAAGTTCCGCCAGGGCGGCGTCTCGCTCTACGCCACCGGCTTTTGGGCGCGCACCGAGGAACAGAATTTCGAGGCGACGACGCAGCGCTTCTTCAACCGCGAATATGACGCCAAGGGCGTCGAGATCGAGGGCCGGATCGCACGCGGACCGTTCTCGCTCTCGGCCGGCGGCACCTATACCGATGCCGAGATCACCCGCGACGTGCTCAACCCCGGGGTCGAGGGCAACCGTCCGCGTCGCCAGGCCAAGTTCATCTATCAGGCGACGCCACAGGTCGATTTCGACCGCGTGACGATCGGCGCGAACGTGATCGGCACGACCGACAGCTATGCGCAGGACAACAACGTCCTCAAGATGCCGGGCTATACGCAGGTCAACGCGTTCGTCTCGATCCGCCCGGCGGACAATGTGACCGTGTCGGTTAACGGCAACAACCTGTTCGACGTGAAGGGCATCACCGAGGCCGAGGAGGGTGCGATCCCGACCAACGGCATCGTCCGCGCCCGGTCGATCACCGGTCGCACGATCTCCGCCGCCGTCCGCTTCGGCTTCTGATCGGCCGACCCAGGTGCGCGTATCCTCCCCCACCGAGCGTCGCCTCGCGGCGCTCGGTCCCCGCCTGCGCCGCCAGCTCGAACGCCTGTATGGCAGTACCGGGCTGGCGATCTGGCCGCGGCTCGAGGCGATCCTGCGCGAGCGGGCCGCCGAACGCCCCGCCGCGATGGCTGCCCTCGACGAGGCGCGGCTCGCCGACCCCGACTGGTTCGTCGCGCCCGACATGCTCGGCTATTCGACCTATGTCGACCGGTTCGCCGGGACGGTCGAGGGTCTGATCGGGCATGTCGACCATCTCGAATCGCTCGGTGTCCGCTATCTCCACCTGCTCGCGCTGTTGAAGGCGCGCGAGGGCGACAGCGATGGCGGCTTCGCGGTCGCCGACTATCTGTCGGTCGAGCCACGACTGGGGACGATGGCCGATGTCGAGCGGCTCGCCGCACGGCTGCGCGAGGGGCGGATCAGCCTGTGCGTCGATCTCGCGCTCAACCATACCGCCGACGATCATGCCTGGGCGCAGGCGGCCCGCGACGGCGATCCGCATTATCGCGCCTTCTACCACGTCCTTGGCGACGACGAGGCGCAGGCCTATGAGGCCGATCTGCTGCAGGTCTTCCCGACCACCGCACCGGGCAATTTCACGCATGTCCCGGCGATGGGCGGACAGGTCTGGACGACCTTCTACCCGTTCCAGTGGGACCTGAACTGGGCCAATCCGGAGGTCATGCTCGCGATCGTCGACACGATGCTGCGGCTCGCCAATCACGGGTTCGAGGCGTTCCGGCTCGACTCGATCGCGTTCCTCTGGAAGCAGCTCGGTACCGACTGCCGCAACCGGCCGCAGGCGCATTACATCGTCCGCGCACTGCGCGCCGCGCTCGACATCGTCGCCCCCGCGACCTTGCTCAAGGCCGAGGCGATCGTCCCGACCGCGCTGGTCCCGCCCTATTTCGGCGCGGACGAGGGGTCGGACTGGGATGGCGGGTTCGAGCCCGAATGCCATCTCGTCTACAACAACTCGCTGATGGTCGCCGGCTGGGTCGGGCTCGCCGAGCAGTCGGCCGCGCTGCCCCACGCGATCGTCGCGGCGAGCGGCGGCCTGCCGCGCGGCGCGAACTGGCTTAGCTATGCGCGCTGCCACGACGATATCGGCTGGGGCGCGGTGATCGGCGACCTTGCCGGGATCGACCCGGACCCCGTCGCGCGGCTGACCATCGCGGCAAAGTTTCTCGACGGCGCAGACGGCAGCTGGGCGCGGGGCGAACCGTTCCAGTCCGATGGCTCCGTGCTGCACGGCTCGAACGGGACGATGGCGTCGCTTGCCGGGCTCGAGGCCGCGCGGACCGATGAGGAGCGCGAGCATGCGTTCCGCCGCATCGCGCTGCTCAACGCGCTGTCGATCGCCAGCGGAGGACTCGCCACGCTCTATATGGGCGACGAGGCCGGGCTGCTCAACGACCACAGCTATCGCGACGATCCCGATCGCGCGCATGAGGGGCGCTGGCTGCACCGCCCGGTGATGGACTGGGACGCGCTCGACCGCGACG
>NZ_JPJC01000072.1:0-3696 GCF_000733135.1 Sphingomonas sp. FUKUSWIS1 | reverse complement strand
TACATCGCCAAGATCTGGACGTCAGAGCCGGACAGGTTCATCGTCGATCCGATCCACCATATGCTGGGGCTAAACACCTAGGTAGTATCCGGGTCCTCCTCAGGCAGAGCATTCGCGTCATTGTCCGTCAGTTTCTCGGAACATGGTATGAAGCCACTTTAGGAGGAGCGTGGCTGACAAAATGGCAATCCAAGGGACTAAAGGGTCCGTTTGTTCGGCTGAGCCCACCTGAGCGACCCAAATCGCGATCAACAGCGCAATCAAAGCGATAGCTGTTAACAACATCTTGCCAGCTTTCGCTTCTGCTCGCCAGAGTAAATCTGAAAGCAGAGCTATGGTTAGAGAAAGCAAAATAGCGATAACGCTTATAATTAGAAACCTCCTATTTTACTTAGCAGAACGAGTTAAATCTATATCTAATAGTAAACCTCGTTGCATAATAGAATCTGATAAAACTATTGGCCTTTCATCGACCATCCGAACTGTGGCTTGATATTACTCCATTGTCGTCATGTGCAACGCTCTCATCATCGGTACTATGAAAGCCTCATGTAGCCAGCACGCAAGCGATCCTGACCTTTCCTGCAACAGCCTGGCGATATCTTGGAACGTACCTAGCGATGCTACGGCCGGCAGACAGCCGGTGTCCCGGCGCATCCTCTCCCCAACGACAGCCCTGCTGAGCTTGTCGGCCAACCGTAGCACCTCAGAGTAACGGGAGCTGACCGCCTTCAGTAGCTAATTTTAGGTGAGATTTGGGGAGTGCTCAAATCGCTTGCACGATTGTATCGCGATGCGATATATTAGCAACAGGTCGCAAGGAGGATAAGCGCCAAACGAATCCTCTATGGTAACTCTTGAGCGCCGACTCAGCTTCGACAGGCGCCGCGCACGTCTCCCGCTTCGAGGAAACTCCGTGCATGCCGCTTGGCTTATGCCTCATGCCACAACCGGAGTGCCAACCACATGGTCGAATTTGCTGATCGAACGATGCGCTCCAACGAGGTAGCGCCTTTTCAGGTGCAGCGTTTTTATACAAACGCGTCCTTTAGTTACGACACATGACGACAACCTCAGGAGTAAATCATGACTAAGTCGCTTTCGCGCGAGACTATAATCGTCATCAAGTCGACTGCGCCGGCGCTCCAGCAGCACGGGGTCGAAATCACAACGCGCATGTACGAACGCTTGTTCGTCGATCCAGAAATCAAGGCGCTATTCGACTTAGCGGCCCAGAAATCGGGCGAGCAGCCAAAGCGGCTGGCTGCTGCCATCCTCGCTTTTGCGCAGAACGCCGACAAGCTGGATGCGTTGAAGCCCGCTATCGAGCGCATCGCTGCTCGCCACATCGCCACCCATATTAGGCCGGAACACTATCCCGCGGTTGCAAACGCGCTGCTCCCGGCGATTGAGGATGTGCTGGGTGATGCGGTAGACGAGAGGGTTCTAGCTGCATGGGGCGAAGCCTACTGGTTTCTCGCTGAAGTCCTGATATCGCGCGAGAAGACGCTGTATGCCGAGGCGGCGTGATGGACATCAACACGCCTTCTGACAGCCCGAACGAGCTTCCTGAGGGTTTGGTTTTGTACCGACAGACCGACATCTTCACCGAATCCTCTGTTCCTGCCGGGCTACTCAGGGACCATTGCACCAAGGCCGGCGTCTGGGGTCTGATACAAGTCGCAGAGGGTCGTTTGCGCTACCACGTAACAGACCAGAGGCGGACCGGTGCCGTGAGCATCCTTGCGCCGGATTGCGCAGCAGGCGTTGTCGAGCCAACCATCCTTCACTGCGTCGAACCGCTGGGACCCGTCCGCTTTCTCGTCCAGTTTTACCGAGACTCACCCGAGCCAATCCCGTTGTGCCGCCACGAGGAAATGGCACGACGAGAGAACGAACATCGGGCAGCAGTTGCGGCGTCGCCGGATCGGCTCGCCGACGGACAGAGTTAGGATGATGCACTCGGAATCCGGCTCGCGCTTATTTCCCGAGTAAAGGCAGGCGGTGGCCTGGTAATGGGGCGCTATCAACGTAAGCCGACATCGCGTCTGATAAGCGTCCGAGCCATTACGGAAGGTTTTTCTCAGCGAACACAACGGTTTTATAAGATTGCGCAGGATTCATTTCGGCTGCGCTGATCGGAAATGGACGGCCCGACCGACGAGGTCGGTCATGTGATCGGCTGCCCTAATCGTTAGAGGATGATGCGTGAAGCCGGGCCGGGGAGAGATGTAATCCGCCATCTCCCGCGCCACCTGGAGCTGCCGATCGGAGCCTTCCGCCAGTACAGCAATTATCAGGTTCTCAAGCGCGATGACGCGTATGCGAAGCTGAACAAGTTCGGCGTTGGTCATGTCGGGGACCTCCGCGTGAGTTCCATGGGCGGATGCGAGCGCACCACCCTCATTGTCCCACCTCGACAGTGCTCGCTGGCCAAGCTCGGTCGGGGCCAGGAGTGGATCAGGGTCAGGCATCGGGATTTCCTCAAAGGCGTCGTTTGGTAGCGCGGGCATTCATCATCGGTAGCCGACGCCCTTCACGTAATCGGCCAACTGCGCTTCTTCATATTCGGCATCACCCAGCAGTACGCGGAGAATGGCTCGCGCAGTAAGTACACCTATGGGTCGGTTATCTGCGGCCACGACGGGGATATTCTTCAGATGTCGCTCTTTCATCAGCTTGGAAACGTCCTGTAGAAGATCCGCCTCCCGACACAGCGCAACATCGCGCGTCATAACCGTCGAAACTGGGCACATGCAGGTTGCGCCCTGACAGACGCTGATTTGCCGGACGACATCGGTTTTGGTGACGACACCTTGTATGGCCCCCGCGCTGTCGCATACGATCACGAGATCAGTCCCGGAGGACAAGAGTTTGGCGGCTTCGATCAGCCGCGCATCATCGGTGATCGTCACGAGCTTTTCGCGCGCCACCTCCAACATTCCTTCAACGAACATCGTCTTGCCCTCCTCCTCGCGCCGACATGCGCGCTAAACGTCGTTCTGTCGCCTGTAGAGATAGGGAACCGAGGGACGCTACAAACGAGCGGACGTGAGGCTGCCGCGCCCTCCACGCTTTTCGGGAGACTTTTGGCTATCAAACCGCGGTTCAGACGCAACAACGAACTAGGGTTGACCAGAGATGACGTTGTTGTCATCTAAATAGCATGTACGCTTTCGCGCCATATTCGCGTTTCCGCGACCACGCAGGCCAACTCGCCGCACGCCTGTAGCCCGAGCTCGGCGGCATGCCGATCGGGTTCGGGCCTTATTCGATCTGATTTTCACGGACGCGCTCGGCGCGACCGTGTTCTCGAGTATGCGGATAACCAAAAATGGCTGATGTTGATTTCACGGCGATTGATCGCCGTTCGGAGCCTATTGCTTCACAGGACGCGGACAACCTGACTAGACGTGTGTTGGTATCCAGACCTGAGAGTTTTTTCTCCCTTCGATTTCACATGCAAGTTGAAGAGGAAGAAGCCGAGAATTTACCATGCCGTCCATCACGGAGCCGCCAACGCGGGCTACATCGCTTTATCGACTTAAACTTGCTGTTATTGATCCTGTTTATTGGCATTCCGATCTTGGTGTACTGCATTCTTTCAACCGTTACCTAGGTGTTTAGTCCCAGCATATGGTGGATCGGATCGACGATGAACCTGTCCGGCTCTGACGTCCAGATCTTGGCGATGTA
>NZ_JPJC01000071.1:0-3334 GCF_000733135.1 Sphingomonas sp. FUKUSWIS1 | reverse complement strand
GAACGCACCCAGTGATGTCGTTGGTGGTGTGGACTCTCAAGCGTGAGGTAAGGGCAATTCGTGGATGCCTTGGCATGTACAGGCGATGAAGGACGTGGCACGCTGCGATAAGCGCGGGTGAGCTGTGAGCAAGCTTTGACCCCGCGATTTCCGAATGGGGAAACCCACCTATCCCGATTAATCCAAGCGCTGCGGTAACGCAGGGTATTGGGTTAATTAGGTTAGGTATCACTTAGCTGAATAAAATAGGCTTCGTGAAGCGAACCCGGCGAACTGAAACATCTCAGTAGCTGGAGGAAAAGACATCAACCGAGATTCCGTTAGTAGTGGCGAGCGAACGCGGACCAGGCCAGTGCCTGAATTTCAACTAGTAGAAGTCTCTGGAAAGTGACGCCATAGCGGGTGACAGCCCCGTATACGAAAGTGAGAATTCAGGACTCGAGTAGGGCGGAACACGTGAAATTCTGTCTGAACATGGGGGGACCACCCTCCAAGCCTAAATACTCGTACATGACCGATAGCGAACTAGTACCGTGAGGGAAAGGTGAAAAGCACCCCGATGAGGGGAGTGAAACAGTACCTGAAACGGATTGCCTACAAGCAGTTGGAGGGCTTTTATGGCCTGACAGCGTACCTCTTGCATAATGGGTCTGTGACTTAATGTATCAAGCAAGCTTAAGCCGATAGGTGTAGGCGCAGCGAAAGCGAGTCTGAATAGGGCGCCAGAGTTTGATGTATTAGACCCGAAACCCGGCGATCTAGGCATGACCAGGATGAAGGTGCAGTAACATGCACTGGAGGTCCGAACCGATTAACGTTGAAAAGTTACCGGATGAGTTGTGTTTAGGGGTGAAAGGCCAATCAAGCCGGGAAATAGCTGGTTCTCCGCGAAAACTATTGAGGTAGTGCCTCGCACGAACACCTTAGGGGGTAGAGCACTGGATGGGCTAGGGGGTCGCGAGATCTACCAAACCTAACCAAACTCCGAATACCTAAGAGTGATATGCGGGAGACAGACGGCGGGTGCTAAGGTCCGTCGTCAAAAGGGAAACAGCCCTGACCTACAGCTAAGGCCCCCAAATCGTATCTAAGTGGGAAAGCATGTGGGACTTCCAAAACAACCAGGAGGTTGGCTTAGAAGCAGCCATCCTTTAAAGAAAGCGTAACAGCTCACTGGTCTAAACAAGAGGTCCTGCGGCGAAGATGTAACGGGGCTCAAGATACGTGCCGAAGCTTAGGGTGTGCCACTTATGTGGTACGCGGTAGCGGAGCGTTCCGTAAGCCTGTGAAGCGATCTGGTAATGGGTCGTGGAGGTATCGGAAGTGCGAATGCAGACATGAGTAGCGATAAAGAGGGTGAGATGCCCTCTCGCCGAAAGACCAAGGGTTCCTGCGCAAGGCTAATCCGCGCAGGGTGAGCCGGCCCCTAAGACGAGCCCGAAGGGGGTAGTCGATGGGAACCACGTTAATATTCGTGGGCCTGGTGGTGTGTGACGGATCATGTGTGTTGTCATCCCTTATCGGATTGGGATGGCTTCGAAATGGTTCCAGGAAATAGCCCCACCGTATAGACCGTACCCGAAACCGACACAGGTGGTCAGGTAGAGTATACCAAGGCGCTTGAGAGAAGTGTCCTGAAGGAACTCGGCAAATTGCCTCCGTACCTTCGGAAGAAGGAGGCCCTCACTATGCGCAAGCACTTTGAGGGGGCACAGGCCAGGGGGTAGCGACTGTTTAGCAAAAACACAGGGCTCTGCTAAGTCGGCTTCAAGACGACGTATAGGGCCTGACGCCTGCCCGGTGCCTGAAGGTTAAGTGGAGGGGTGCAAGCTCTGAAATGAAGCCCAGGTAAACGGCGGCCGTAACTATAACGGTCCTAAGGTAGCGAAATTCCTTGTCGGGTAAGTTCCGACCTGCACGAATGGCGTAACGACTTCCCCACTGTCTCCAGGACATGCTCAGCGAAATTGAATTCTCCGTGAAGATGCGGAGTACCCGCGGTTAGACGGAAAGACCCCGTGCACCTTTACTGCAGCTTCAGAGTGGCATTAGGAAGAAACTGTGTAGCATAGGTGGGAGGCTTTGAAGCATCGGCGCCAGCTGATGTGGAGCCATAGGTGAAATACCACCCTGTTTGTTTCTGATGTCTAACCTCGTTCCGTAAGCCGGAACAGGGACCCTCTGTGGCGGGTAGTTTGACTGGGGCGGTCGCCTCCTAAAGAGTAACGGAGGCGCGCAATGGTGGGCTCAGGACGGTCGGAAACCGTCTGTTAGAGTGCAATGGCATAAGCCCGCCTGACTGCGAGACTGACAAGTCGAGCAGAGACGAAAGTCGGTCATAGTGATCCGGTGGTCCCTCGTGGAAGGGCCATCGCTCAACGGATAAAAGGTACGCCGGGGATAACAGGCTGATAACCCCCAAGAGCTCATATCGACGGGGTTGTTTGGCACCTCGATGTCGGCTCATCACATCCTGGGGCTGGAGCAGGTCCCAAGGGTTTGGCTGTTCGCCAATTAAAGTGGTACGTGAGCTGGGTTCAGAACGTCGCGAGACAGTTTGGTCCCTATCTGCCGTGGGCGTCGAAATTTGAGAGGAGTTGACCCTAGTACGAGAGGACCGGGTTGAACATACCTCTGGTGTACCAGTCGTTCTGCCAAGAGCGCAGCTGGGTAGCTATGTATGGACGGGATAACCGCTGAAAGCATCTAAGCGGGAAGCCTCCCTCGAGATAAGATTTCATAGAGCCGTCGGAGACCACGACGTTGATAGATCGGATGTAGAAGTGCGGTAACGCATGGAGCTAACCGATACTAATTGCTCTATTCGCGCTTGAGAGTCTCACACCATCAATGACAACACTGGGTTCGCCCAGCACGTCAGACGATAGTGCGGATGATTAAGACGACGCCAGATTGCCAATCCCCTCGCCGTCGAGGGATTGGTTACAAATACAACTATACCCAAGCACGGTATCGATTTTAAAACCCTCAAGACCCGCCGCAAGGCAAGCCTCGAGGGACCCAGATATCACAGTGACGCATGTCGCACCGGCTCCATTGCCTGGTGGCTATAGCGTCGGTGTCCCACCCGATCCCATTCCGAACTCGGCCGTGAAACCCGCCTGCGCCAATGGTACTATCGCTCAAGCGATGGAAGAGTAGGTCGTCGCCAGGCATTGAAGCCCGTGCGACATGCATCACACGATATCTAAACCCATTCACAATCTCATCTACCCTTACGTCCCTAACCGGACCGTCGCGGGGTGGAGCAGCCCGGTAGCTCGTCAGGCTCATAACCTGAAGGTCACAGGTTCAAATCCTGTCCCCGCAACCA
>NZ_JPJC01000070.1:0-6134 GCF_000733135.1 Sphingomonas sp. FUKUSWIS1 | reverse complement strand
CCCCGCCCCTGCTGCCCCCACCCCTGCTGCTGCCCGCGGTCACGCCCCCGCCTCCATCGTGAAACCCCGCCGCGCCAGCGCGGTGCGAAGGTCGGCAAAGGCCCGGACGACATGCTTCTCGACCGCGGCGGTGCTCATGTCGAGCCGGTCGGCGATCGCCGCGGTGGTGAGGCCGTCCAGCCGTCGGCGCAGGAATATCTCGCGGCGCAGCGGCGGCATGCGTTCGAGCGCGCCCGCCATCAGCGCGACCGCGCGGCGGAACGCCACCACCCGATCCGCCGCCGGCAGCGGACAGACCATCGCCTCGTCCAGCTCGACATGCGCGCCGCGCCGGGCGACGCGGTGATGATCGCGCAGCAGATTGCGCGCGATCGCGAAGCAGAGCGCCTTCATATCCTCGACCCGCGCGCTCGCCTGATAGGTGAACAGCCGCAGATAGGTTTCCTGCACGACGTCGTCGCCGTCGGCGTGATGCCCCAGCCGCCCGTGCACGAACGCACGCAGCGCGCGTGACAGCGCCGCGTCCGGGCATTGCATCGCCAGCGCCGGCGTCACCGGCCGGTGCTCCCCGACGCCCCTGAAAACCCCCGCGTCCCTGTTCACCACGCCCCCCGCTTGCGATTCGGGGCGTCTTATGCGTCCATCGTGAAGCCGGGATGACACCGCGCAGCCGCGCGGGTCTTGGCAGGCGCGGCCATGCGGCGTGATCGATCCCAGGGGTAGATCGTTACCAAGTTATACTCGATCACCGTATTGCGACTATCGCGCGTCGCATCCATGCTGATAGTGGCGGCCCTACCAGACGGCGTCGGAAAGCTCCTGAATTGACTGTTGCAGGGCGGCATATCGCCATCATCGCGCCGCCGACCGCCGGGCACATCAATCCTCTGGTCGCGCTGGGCACATCGCTCGTCGCCGCGGGGCACCGGGTCACGCTGGTGCATATGGCCGACGTCGCGGCGATGCTGCCTCGCGGCGATGTCGCGTTCGCGCCGCTCGACCATCCCGCCGATCGCCAGGGCCTGCTGGCCGAACATTATCGCAAGCTCGCCCAGCCATCGGGGCCGGTCGGGCTGCCGCGCATGATCCGCAGCACCGCGGCGATGACCGAGCTCCTGCTCGCGGCGCTGCCGGCCACCCTCACGCGGCTGGGCGTCGATGCGGTCGTGGCGGATTCGGTCGAGCCGGCGGGGGCGCTGGTGGCACGCCATCTCGGCCTGCCGTTCGTGACCGCGATCACCGGACTGCCGCTGCTCCGCGAACCGATGATCCCCCCGCCCTTTCTCGGCTGGGCATACCGGGCCGACGCGCTCGGGCGGAATCGCAACAATGGCGGCTATGCGGTCAGCGACCTGCTGATGCGCCCGGTGACCCGCATCGTGACGACCTATGCACAGCTTTGGGGGCTCGATCCCGACCCGCAGCAGCAATGGTCCGACCGCCTGCAGATCGCGCAATGCCCGGCAGGACTCGACTTTCCGCGCACCGCCCTGCCACCGAGCTTCCGGTACGGCGCGCCGTGGCGCCTCGACGAACCCGTGGACGACATCCCCGAAAGCGACGGCCGACCGCTGATATATTGCTCGCTCGGGTCGCTGCAGGGCGCGCGCCGGTCGCTGTTCGCGGCGATGACCGCCGCCTGTGCCGCGGTCGGTGCGCGCGCGGTGGTCGCGCATGGCGGCGGCCTGAGCGACGGCGACGCGGCCTCGCTGCCCGGCGACCCGCTGGTCCGCGCCTTCTGGTCGCAGACGCGCATCCTGCCGCACTGTTCGGCAGCCATCCTCCACGGCGGCTTCAACACCGTGCTCGACGCGCTCGCGGCGGGCGTGCCGATCGTCACCGTCCCCTTGGCGTTCGAACAGCCGGCGACCGCGGCGCGGCTGAAGCGGATCGGCGCGGCGCGCATCGTATCCGCCGCCGACGCCGCCAAAGGCGGGCTCGAACCGTCGCTCCGCCATGTTCTTACTGATCCGGGCTATCGCCGCGCGGCCGGCCTGCTCGCGGCGGAGATGGCCATGGCGGGGGGCGCCGCCGACGCGGCCGCGTGCGTCGAGGCGGCGCTGCGCGACAACGCGATCCTTATGCCGGCAGGCCTGGACCCGGCTGAGGACAGGGCTGCCCGCGCTGCGTGAGGCGCTGCGCCGCGACGATCGCGGGCGGCGCAAGCAGCAGCCCCATCAGCACGTCGACCCCGTAGTGACCGCCGAACACCGGCGTCGCGACGATCGTCATGATCGCCCAGCCACGGCCCGGTCCGGCAAGGCGCGGCATCGCACCGAACGCCCAGATAAAGATCGCGGCGAGCGTCGCATGGAAACTGGGAAAGCTGACGATCCCCATCAGCATGGTGAGATCGAGCACGCGCAGCGATCCGTCGCGAAGCCCCGAGATCAGCCCCTGTTCCATCCACGCGATCGACGGCCAGAGATGCACGTAGCGCGCCGGGTCGAACAGGTTTCCCATCGCGGGCGTCAGACCCGAGATGAGGATCGTGACGAACCCGGACAGGATCGCGGCGCACACCATCGTCCGCAGCGTGTCGAACTTCCCCATCCCGCTCAGCGCGACGATGACCACGATCATCTGCACCGTCAGGCTGTGATAGGCGAGGCCCAGCAGCCAGATCAGCGGCGGACACTGGTCGAGCAACGCGAGCACGACCGGCCAGTCGAAGCCGACCGCACGATCCGCCGCCGCCAGCCGGGCATCCCACAAGGTGCCGGACTTCGCAGCCAGCGCATAGGCGAGGACCACGCCGAACAGCGTGAACAGCGTCATCTGCAGAAACGCCCTAGCCCCCGCGGCAAGACGCGGTCGCGCGCTGTACCGGCCGATCGCCAGCGCGCCGCCCAGCGCGAGCAGCGACACGACCGCCGGCACCGCCCGCAGCGGATCGACCGTGAAGTGGTCATCCTGCTGCGCGACGAGGAAACTGAGGATCATGGCTGCGACCAGCAACCAGGACGGGGTGTCGCGGTGGTCGGCACGGAAATTCGAAGCGGGCATCGGGGTCGAACGCAGCGTCCCGCCCTGCGGTGCCGCGATCGATCGCATCCGTATGATTTACCTGTGTATGCTACCGCGAGCCACCGACTGCCGCGGCGACGCCGCGCGTGCTTTTATGGCGGCGCGCCCTCGCATCGTCCGCCCCGAACGGTTATATATACGCCATGTTGAATGCACTGCTTCTGGTCAGCGCCGATTTGCCCGATCGCGCGTCGTGACCTGGGTCGAGAAACTGGCGATCGTCGTCGGCATGGTCCTGTTCATGGAGTGCTTCGCCTGGGCGACGCACCGCTATGTGATGCACGGCTGGGGCTGGGGCTGGCACAAGTCGCATCACGAGGAGCATGAGGGCTGGTTCGAGAAGAACGACCTTTATGCGATCGTCTTCGCGATCGTCCCGATCGTGCTGTTCGTGGTCGGGCTCTGGTACCCGCCGCTCTGGTGGGCGGCGCTCGGCATCACCGTCTATGGCGGCATCTACGCCTTCGTCCATGACATGCTCGTGCATCAGCGCGGCGGCTTCCGCTGGGTCCCCAAACAGGGCTATTTCAAGCGGCTGCTCCAGGCGCATCGCCTGCACCACGCGGTCGAGGGCAAGGACGGTACCGTCAGCCACGGCTTCCTGTTCGCACGCAAGCCCGCGGTGCTGAAGGCGCAGTTGCGTGCCAATGCCGATGCGCAGCGTCGTGCCGCCCGTCCCGCGCGGACCCCGAACACCAGTCCGGCAGACCAGCGCGGGTGAGCATCACCGCCGCCCACCCGTCGGACGCGATGAAGCGCCAGATGCGGATCGGCGTGTCGCTGTCCGCCGCGATCATGGTCGCGTGGCTCGCCATCCACATCACCGGCATCTTCTTCTGGCAGTGGAGCCTCGCGACGCTGCCGATCGCGGTCCTGATGGTCCTCGTCCAGACCTGGCTCTCCACCGGGCTGTTCATCGTCGCGCATGATTCGATGCATGGGGCGCTCGCGCCCGAGCATCCGAGGCTGAACCGGGCGATCGGTGCGACCTGTCTCTCGCTCTATGCCTGCCTGTCCTATGCGTCCCTGCTCCCGCAGCATCATCTCCACCACAAGCAGACCGGACGCGCCGGGGATCCCGATTTCCATGGCGGCGATCCGCGGCTGACCCGCTGGTTCCTGCAGTTCTTCAAGACCTATTATTCGCACGGCCAGATCATCCGCATCACGCTGGTGGCGCTGGTCTATACGTTGCTGCTCGGCGCGCCGCTCGGCAACATCGTGATCTTCTGGGCGCTGCCCGCGCTCGGCGCCGTCGCGCAGCTGTTCGTATTCGGCACCTGGCTGCCGCACCGCGAGCGCGACCTGCCCTTCGCGGATACCCACCGCGCGCACAGCCTCGACATCGGACCCGCGCTGTCGCTGATGACCTGCTTCCACTTCGGTGGCTATCATCACGAACATCATCTGTCGCCGGGCACGCCGTGGTGGGGGCTGCCCGCGCGGCGGCGTGCGCTTGCGGTTCGCGCCGCCAACCGCCGCGGTGTAGAGGACCCCGCATGACGCTCGCCATCATCCTCTCCGCCATTGCGATGACCGTCATCGTCGGGGTCCGCTATCTGCTCGTGTCGGGCGCGTTCGCGTGGATCACGACGCGCAAGCATCCGGGGCTCTATCTCGGGCTCGATCCGCAGGTCCGGCGCGAGATCGTCTGGAGCCTCGCCTCCGCCGCGCTCTACGGCATCCCCGCCGGCGTCGTCGCCTGGGGCTGGCAGCATCGCGGCTGGACTGAGGTCTATGCCGATGTCCACGCCTATCCGCTCTGGTACCTCCCGGTCTCGGTGTTCGCCTATCTGCTCCTCCACGATGCCTGGTTCTACTGGACGCATCGCTGGATGCATCGCCCCGCCCCGTTCAAGCTCGCGCACGCGCTCCATCACGCCAGCCGTCCGCCGACGGCATGGGCGGCGATGGCGTTCCACCCGATCGAGGCGCTGAGCGGCGCGATCGTCATTCCGCTGCTTGTCTTCTTCGTACCGATCCACATCTACGGGCTGGGGGTCGTGCTGACGATCATGACGGTGATGGGCGTGACCAACCACATGGGGTGGGAGATCTTCCCGCGCTTCATGTGGAGCGGCCCCTTGGGTGGATGGCTGATCACCGCCAGCCATCATCAGCGCCATCACGAACTCTATGGCTGCAATTACGGCCTGTATTTCCGCCACTGGGACCGGCTGTGCCACACCGATCGCGGCGTCGGCGATTTCACGCGTGAACACGCCCGCGCCGCCCGGCGGGCCGATGCGGCCTGACCGGCCGACTGCGCGATAGGCGTCGCTGGCGGTGCCCGGCTCAAAGTCCCCGAACGCAAAAAGGGCATCCGGGTCGCCCCGGATGCCCTTCTCTGCACGTCGCTCGGGGTCGCAGGCAGCTTGGCCCGCGACCCTGAGCGCTGTGGCTCAGATACCGTTCGACAGATTGGTATCCGCGTCGTTGGTGCGCATGTCTTCAGCCTGGTTCTGGCCGGTCGCACGCACCGCGTCAGCCTTGTTCTCTAGGCTTTCTTCTGCTGCTTCGTTGCCCGTGAGGTCGGCAGCGTCCTCGAGGTTGTCAGCGACCGCCTCGGTGTTCGACTCGATGTTGTCGGCTGCCTGCTCGCGCGGGCTGGTGTTGCAAGCTGCGAGCGAGAACAGGCCGGCAGCGACGGCGACAGCGAAAATCTTCTTCATGATCAACCCTCTTAGTGGTGCCACACGCATACACGACACCAGCCGAGATTCAACGCCGATCCGTTAGGTGGGATATCGAAGCGCCGCGGTGATCGAAGACGCCCGACGTGAAAGTCGCGCCTGGCCTAGCGCGCAAGCGGCCCGTTACCCAGCGTCGGCACGCTACAATGGGGGGCACATCACCGATACGCTGTGGTGACGAAAATGGCGGAGACGGAGGGATTCGAACCCTCGGTACCAGTAAACCCGGTACGGCGGTTTAGCAAACCGCTGGTTTCAGCCACTCACCCACGTCTCCGGCTGCAGCAGATGCGGGGCTATAGCGAGGGTCTGCGGCGGGGGCAACCGTCGTTACGCGGGTACCGGACGCGAATTCGACTCTTCCCGCGGTTTCATTCATTGCGGGGTCAGGCGGGGGTTTGTTAACTCACGCGC
>NZ_JPJC01000069.1:0-698 GCF_000733135.1 Sphingomonas sp. FUKUSWIS1 | reverse complement strand
GATGGCAAGCACGGCTAGCATCGGGGCATCGACCACCGCAACGCGTGCAGGGGTGATCGCGGCGATCGTCTGGTCCATCCCCGCCAGCAGGAAGACGTCGAAGTCACAGACATCGCCCGGGAGAT
Organism: Sphingomonas sp. FUKUSWIS1; assembly: GCF_000733135.1. Classification (NCBI taxonomy): domain Bacteria; kingdom Pseudomonadati; phylum Pseudomonadota; class Alphaproteobacteria; order Sphingomonadales; family Sphingomonadaceae; genus Sphingomonas; species Sphingomonas sp. FUKUSWIS1. The sequence continues at coordinate 573 of NZ_JPJC01000069.1, read as the reverse complement.
AAAAGGCGACGATCCGACGGCGCCCATCGACGAGCATCGTGTAGCGGCACGCCCAGCCGTCAAGCAGGACATGGATCCCGCTTGGCTGCATCCCCCGGTCGAGCAACACCGTCCGACCGGAAATCGGCCCGGCCTTGGCCGCAAGCAACGTGTTAAGCGCGACCTCCTCCGCAGTCGACAGGGGATGCCGGTCGCGCAGCTTCTGGACGAGCTTGTCCGCCGCGGGACTCCGCGTCGCAAAAGACGTGCGTGGGCCTGAGGTGCTGCCGGGGCGATGTTCGGATAAGACGCTGGTCATCAAGCAGGAACGAGAACGCCTCTGCGGTGGATGACCGGGGAAGGGTGTGATGCGCTCGGCTCACCGTTCGAATCGCTCGACTTATGGAATATCCTGATCCCGCTCAGTGGCAACGCAGCTGGATCGCGTCGTTCCTGCGGCCGGGATCGTACGATTATCGCCAACCCTGTTCCGCGCCGTTGGGGGCGCAAAACGCTCCAAGGCGCAAAAATTGCCATAAAAGTGAAATTTGCGTTTGACGGGATTGGGGAGTGGGCCTAGAGGGGTGTCACCGC